>NZ_JBQWRH010000017.1:0-144556 GCF_052545115.1 Nocardia glycosmidis
TGTCGACAGCACGATTCGCGTGCCGTTGACAGTCGATTCCGCCCGGCCAACCGACAGGAATACAACACAACATCGCAGAGCGGCGGGCCGTCGACGTTGACCACTGCAGGCAGTCAGTCGTCGTAGTCGGATGGCCAGAAGATCATGGCGAAGACCACCACCAATGGGATGGCGATTACGAACATGAGGCCGGTCTGAGCCCAGCTCATCGGCGCACCCCGCCGATGATTGTCCAGCGGGTGAATGATGCTCGGGGCGCGGCGCATTCGACATCGACCACGGCCATGAGCCGATCCAAGGTCACCAAGTCGATGTGCGCCGAAGACGGAAGCAAGACCACGTATGCCCTGGACGCTCCGACCTGTTCGACCAGACTCAGTGCCGAACTGGTGTCGGCCCAGTGCAGCGTGTAGCCCAACCGCCGCGCCAGACGCCGCACCTGGCCCGCGTCCCATTCCAGTGTCGGCAAACACGGATCTATCCAGCCGATCGCGTCCAACGCCATTCCTCCCCTGCTGGTCTGGATGGTGTGCACCCGCCGCCGGGGACCGGAGTCGACCCGGCGGCGGGGCATGAAAATGGACGGTAGGCGGGCATTTTGGGGTCCGGAAGGATTACGGTGGTTGCAGGGCGTCTGCAAGTTGTTTGCAAAGCGCAATTGGTCGCGGCGGTCGGGAAAGATGTGCGAAATGAACGATGCGCCCATGCTCGGCCCCGCGCTGCGCGCCGCTCGGGAGGCAGCGGGCGTCGGGTTGCGGGAATTTGCCCGACAAACACACTGGAGCGCCGCCTATTTGAGCCAGGTCGAGCGTGGGCTACGACCGGTCAGCGGCGACATACGGCAGGCGTACGCGGCGGCGCTGGGCACCGCACCAGAGACATTGACGCCGCCGCCTGGTGATCCGTTGCGCATCGCGCATGAGTGGCTGTTGAGCGACCCGCCTTCGGCCGAACACATGGCGTCTGGGCGGCGGATCGGGTCGAGCCTGGTGGACGAGATGGAGCGGCGCGTGGTGGAGCTGCGCCGACTGGATGACGTGGTGGGCGGGACAACGTTGCACCCGGTGGTGCGGTGCGATCTGGACGCCACGCGGGCCGTGGTGCGCGACGGCACGCATGCCCCGAACACGCGGCGCCGGTTGTTGCGGGTGGTCGGCGAGCTGTCACAACTGGGCGGGTGGGTCTACGCCGACGCCGGGCACTACCGGCAGGCGCAACGCGTCTACCTGGACGGCGTGACGGCAGCAACCGGGGCCGGAGACAGGCCGCTGGCAGGGCAACTGCTTTCGACGCTGAGTTACCAGCTTGCCAACGTTGGCGACCCGAAAGAGGCTGCCCTACTTGCGCGTACGGCGCTGCACGGTACCGCCGAATCACCGCCCATCGTGCGGGCGCTGCTCGGTGAGCGCGTCGCGTGGGCGTCAGCGAAGTCCGGGGACGCCGACAACGCACGGCGCGCGCTCGATGCGGTGGACGACGACTACGACCGTCGGCGACCAGGGGACTCCGAGCCGGACTGGACATACTGGCTCGACCGCGACGAAATCGACGTGATGCGCGCACGCTGTGCCGTGCAGCTCGGCGACATCGCCGAGGCGGAGACGCTGTTGTCGCCCGTGGTCGAGCGGTATCCCGCCGACAGGCAGCGAGAAGCTGCACTGTACCGGTCCTGGCTGGCCGAGGCATACGCGCGCACTGGGCAGAACGACGCCGCGCGCGAGACGTTGCACCGGGTGCGGGCAGATGCCGCCGAACTGGGCTCGGTGCGGCTGGAGCAGCGGGTAGCTGAGGTTGAGGCCATTTTCACGGAACGCCGCGTGTGAATGGCAGCGGTGGACGTATCGAATCAACGGCAGACGCGCAGGTCAGTCACCTGAGACCTGGTGCCTCTTGCATGAAGGTCTGAGCAGGTAGGCCCTGGAGTACACGCGCCGCTCTCCGAGAGCAATTCGGCGGTGGCGCAATGGCTTTGGATGACTGGTGGGCGAGATGATCCGAGGCGGCTACTACCTCGGCCATTCACTGTCGTCGACGGTCCAACCTGCACACCTGCACCATTCGAAATATGTATCATCGGCTCGAGTTCGATGTCTTCGACGAGACCCACAACGAATCCGGCATCAATCACGGGCATCACAGGAGGTGGGAGAAACTCACCCAGGAGATGCAGAATGCCCTGGTGAAAGCCGGTGTGGTGAACAGGAAGGGCCAGCCGCTGTGAGTACCTATCAACGGCTGGATCCGATCGAGCGCAACGAGGCCATCCCGTTGCTCGAATCAGGTGCGGGCCGGGTGGTGGCCGAAACCATTCTCCGAGTGGCGCTTCATGATCCAGATGCAGCATGGGTGACCGACCGGGCCTTGGCCCTCACTGACAGTCCCGACGACGACGTACGTAACAGCGCGGCCACCGCCTTGGGGCACATCGCTCGTATCCATCGCAGCATCGACCGTGACCGGGTCGTGCCCGCACTCCAGCGCCTTGTGGACGATCCAAAGACCGCTGGCCGGGCCGACGACGCCCTGGACGACATCGCAATGTTCGCCCCACCTGGTGCAGGCACAGAGTGACGAACCTCTATGGCTGCCGGACGACGTACATCGTCTGGGCAGGGAACTTCCAGTTCGGCACCATCGAGGCCGAACGCCTGGCCGACGACTGCGCAGGTGACTTTCGAGGAGCGAACGGGGCTGATGTGAAACGAATTGGCCGGTCTCAATACCCTTTTGACACGCAACAGCGTGGCGAGGCTATGGGCTACATCGCCACCATCATGACCATGTCACGCCGACTCACCCGAGCATGACCGATCCTGGACTCACACTCAGCGATTGTCTGCGAGTGCTGATGCGGCTTTCGTCAGCTGAGCAATCAGTCGCGCTCGATCGGTACGGGGCAGCCGGTCGGTCAGCTCCTCGGCGAGCGCGGCGCGAATATCCCCCCGGACCGCCATACCCGGCCTGGTCAGCACGACCCGGGTGATCCTGCGGTCTGCGGCGTCGGCTTCCCGCACCAGGAACCCGCGTCGCTCCAGCCGATCCACCATGCCGGTCACGTTGGTCTTGTCGCAGCCGAGCAACGCCGCCAGCTCACCGAACGACGGCTGCCGACCGTCCAACGCGCACAGCAGTTCAGCTTGCTGCATGGTGATTCCCAGGCGCCGCGCGATGATCCCGTAGATGGCTCGCACCTCGCGATGCAGCCCGGCAAAGGCAGTGGCCAGCGCATCGTCCTCCGAGGTCATGCGGAGAAGTTTAGATCATCGACAATTGACACTCCAGGAGAATTAGTTGAGTATCACGACTATCTAAGAACTCATCTATTGGAGGTGCCATGCCGGTCGCGATCGTCACTGGAGGGTCCCGCGGAATCGGCCGTGCCATCGCCGAACGACTTGGCTCCGACGGCGCCTCGGTGGTCGTGAACTACCACTCGAATCGGTCCGCGGCGGACGAAGTGGTGCAGCGGATCGAGTCCGGCGGCGGCCAGGCCGTTGCCGCCCGCGCAGACGTGGCCGACCCGGCTCAGCTGCGCGGCCTGTTCGACGCCGCCGAGGAACACTTCGGCAAGCTGGACATCCTGGTGAACAATGTCGGCATCGCCCGCTTCGCGCCCATCGCGGAGGCGACCGTCGACGACTTCGACGAGATATTCGCCGCCAATACGAGGGCCACCTTCGTCGCGCTGCGGGAGGCCGCCAACCGCCTGAACGACGGCGGCCGAATCGTGCTGGTGTCATCCGGCGTCACGGTGACCCACCGCCCCGGGTCCGGCATCTATGCCGCGAGCAAGGCCGCGAGCGAAGCACTGGCCCAGGTACTGGCCCAGGAACTCGGTCCGCGCGAGATCACCGTCAACAGCGTGCTGCCCGGCGCCGTCCGAACCGAAGCGCTCGCCGCGAGCAGAGGCCGGGCGCTGACCGAACAGATCATCGACCAGACCCCGCTCCGACGCATTGGTGAGCCCAGCGACATCGCGGATATCGTTGCCTTTCTCGCTTCCGACGGGGCGCGCTGGATCACGGGCGAAACCATCCGCGCCGGCGGAGGTCTCTTCTGAGCTGAAGCCTGATTCCGCGCGAATCAGACCACAACAAAAAGGGGGATTCATCTCCAGCGTGTCGATATCGCCGTGGGGCGAGGCAGTTCACCCCCAGCCACGTCTGACGAGAGTTCCCGGACGCTCACTGGGGCATTCCGCCCGGCGGACCGAGAGTAGTGTACGGACCGTGATGGGACTCGGTTCTTTGCCAGGCGATGACGGTGCGTCGCAGGCCGGTGGGCTGATCGCGTTCCCGCTGGCGTCGGCGCCGGATGATCCGGCTGACCGGAACGCGGTGCCTTCGCGGCGGCGTCCGCGCCGTTCCGAGCTGGTGACTTTCCAGGTGCGGATCGACTTGCGTTACACCTCACCGCCGGTGTGGCGGCGGCTGGAGCTGGCCTCGGATCTGTTTCTCGACGAATTGCACGACATAGTGCAGAGTTCATTCGGTTGGGATGACAGCCATTTGCATCAGTTCGGCAGCGGGCGTGAATATTACGGTGCCGGGACCGAGTACTACTTGTGCCCGCAACAGATTGCATTCGGGGAACAGGGCGTTCCCGAGGATGAGGTCCGGCTCGACGAGGTACTCACCGAGATCGGCGAAGTGCTGTTCTACTGCTACGACTTCGGCGACGACTGGCAGCACATGGTGAAATTGGAGAAGGTGTTGCCGCGCACCGCGCAATCGTCGCGCGCGCGATGCATCGCCGGGCGGCGCCGCGCACCGGTCGACGACTGCGGTGGTGTGCCCGGATTCGAACTGCTCGACGCGGCGACCGATCCCGAACACAAAGACCAGGCTCTGGCTCGTGTCGAGTTCATCGACCAATTCGGCGACGACGTCGATGCCGATGACTGGGCGCCCATCGCGTTCGACATCGACAAGATCAACGCCGAGCTGGCCGGTTTCGGGGTCGGCGGCAGTACCCGTGATACGCCCGCCCCGCAGTCGCCTGGCTTCGGACGGGTGCCGGGTGTGCTGGTCGACGCTCTGCTCCACTTGCCGAGCCCTGAGCAGCGGAAGCTCCGGCGGCTACTGGCCGAGGCCGGATTGGACGGCCCGGTCGAGGTCGATATCGATACCGCCGCCGCCCTGGCTCGCCCCTTCCGTATCTTGCTCGACCACGTCGGGCGGGACGGTGTGAAACTCAGTGCGGCCGGGTATATGCCGCCTGCGGTCGTCGCGGCGACCTTCGCCGACCTCGGACTCGCCGAGCGTTGGATCGGCAAGGGGAACCGGGAAGATCTCACGCCGCAGGTTGCTGAACTGCGGCAATCTGCGCAGCGGCTCGGGTTACTCCGCAAGTATCAGGGCCGTCTGATGCCGACCACAGCGGCCCGTCGTTTGTACGACGATCCGGTGGGGTTGTGGTTCCACATTGCCGAACGGTTCAGTGCGCTGAGCAAAGGCAGCCCGGGGAAGGAGGCTGCCGCGGTGTTCCTTCTTGCCATCGCCGCCGGCCGAGCCGAGCAGGCCGACCAGATCGCGGCGGAATGTGTGACCGCGCTCGGCTGGCGGGATTCGGCAGGTCGGATGGCAGGCGGGCATGTCGCATGGCTCGTGCGGCCCGTCGTCGATGTGCTGGTGATGGGTGGGTTGTTGCAGGAGGAGTATCAGGATCTGCGGGTTGTCCGCAGTGCCGGGCCGAATGCGGCGGTGTTCGCGCGGGCGGTGCTGGGTGCTATGGCGGGTTGAGTCGATCGCCGAGTTTCCGGGTCCGCTGGATCTGCCGAGATCGGACCGGTCGCAGTTCCTGCGAAGTGCAGCGCAATCCCGTGCTACGTGGACATTGGAGTGAACCGGCAGGTGATCAACCAGCCGGTCGCCCGTTTCGGTCACGTGTGCTTCGAACACGTCGGTGAGCAGCTTACCGCTGGCACTGCGACCACCAGACGGATACGCCGCGTCCGGGGTTCTTCAGCACCGCGTCGAAGTCGGCCTCGGTGAGACTGTTTCCGACCGAGTAGGAGTAGATGCGGCCGACCTTCTCGCCGCTGGAGATCCGGTCTCCCGCGGCGACGGCGCCGCACTGCCCGCTGGCGAAGGTCAGGACGATGCGGCAGTCGTGCACCGGCGCGCTCGATCCGCTGGGCGGCGGAATCCGGCGGTCGCAGTTGGTGATCGCGACGTTCTTCGCCTCTTCGAGGTCGGTGTAGTTGTATGCGCTGTTCAGCAAACCGTTGTTAACGGACACCGCCACAGCCGTCCACTGGGGTGTGTCGGCGTAGGCCGGACCGGCGGTTGCGGTGGCCCCGGCGATACAGGTCAGCAGGATTCCGGTGGTGATCGAGATTTTCATCAGCGCGACTTTCGTTGTAGTAGAGGTGTTATCGGCCGTCATTTGACCGCGACGCGGGCGCCACCGGAGAACATCGAGTCGTGAAACTCGACCGCGGCCGGCGTGGTGCCTTCGGGGACGTCGAACGCGAGGATCACCGAAATCTTGTTGCCAGGGTTGATCTCCGATACCAGGTGCGCGTTCAGGTTCAGCTCGGCGCGAGTATCGTTACCGAATACCCGGCCGCCGTCGTCGACGAGCTTCTGGTTGTCGCCGAAGTAGGTCTGCGGTCTGTCCCCGGTGTTGGTGACCTCGATGTGCACCAGGATGTATTCGCCCTGGGCGTTCTGCTTCAAGAACTGGTTGTCGCCCACGGTCTTTACCGGTGCGTCGACCTGGGTCACGACGAAGCTGAACTTCCCGTCTCGTACATTGGTGCCGGCAGGCGCCGCGACAGTGCGTTCGTTTTCCTGCTTCGCCACTTCGTGTGCGGCACTACCGATCAGCAAGGCGCAGCCGCCGAACAGCAGGATGATGCAAGCGAAGAAGCCGCCCAGCACCCAGGGCCAGACGCGCCGCTTCCGCTGGGGCGGATCCGGGACGAACGGCGGTTGGCAGCTCGTCGGCAGATGAGGTTGCTGTGGGTTGGTCATGATGATTGCGATTCCTTTGGGGTAGTGGTGAAGTCAGGCAGCGCCGCTGGCGAGGATGTCGGTGACCGATACCGTGAGCAGGTCGTTCGGTCCGCTGGTACTGACGCTCTCTTCCTGCGCGATCCGATAGCTGACGTTGTCGGCGGAGTCCCCGCGGGTGAAGGTGAAGTTGTTGATCTTCGGGCCGTCCTCACCACCGCGGATCTCGTAGATCACCGTCCACTTCTTGCCGGCCGGGATTTCCTGTTGAAACAGGAACGTAGGGTCGACGTGGACATTGACATTGCACCCGGCCGAGCCGAAGCAGCTCTTCTTGACAGTCGTCAGGGACAGCGAGATCTGGTCGGGTGTTGGATGGAACACCGGCTTCGGTGCGGCTGCGGTCGTTGTAGGTTGCCGCCACGGTGTCGTGGACGGCGTTGGCGCCGTACGTGCAGTATCCGCATCGCACGCCGACAATGGCGCCATCAGCAAAGCGGCGGTGGCGACCGAAAGCGCAATAGCAGTCCGGCGCAGGCGCACCAACGGGGTGCGTCGAGGCCAGAGGAGGCTGGAACCACGATACTCAGACATTTGCGATTTCCTCTAATTTTTCGCCACGGGAGCTTGCGACTGTTGATTCCGGTATCACGCAGCCGGGTCCTGGCGCAGGTGTCATCGGCACTGAATGGATCAGTGCTGGCAATGTGGGGGATCGAAGGTGTAGAACTTGCCGACGGCCGTTGGGCGCCGACTACGTGTATTGCGAGAAGCGGAAGTGTTGCGCTCTTTTCCGGATTTTGCGACTTTGTTCGTTGCCCCGTTGATCAAGGCGACGCAGCTGCCGGACAGCAGCAGAATTACGGCGACGATCGCGCCGAGCACCCACGGCCACACCTGCTTCTTCCTCGGTGGCCGCGGGTAGTGGGGTCCCGGCGAGAAGCCGGATGGGGATTGGTCACGGTGACTCCTTGGGAGAGAGGGGCAATGGGGGAGATCAGTTGTCGAGCGTCCAGCGGCACCCGGTGACCGTGACGACGTCGCCGTCCCGCAATGTCACGTACGACTCACCGGTGTAGCTCTGGATGTCGATCAGCTCGGAGCTGCGGGCGCCCTTGTAGGGCAGCCATTCGATGAAGTAGAAGCCGTAGTCGCTGTCGCGGGGGCCGGCAGTGTGATAGATCCCGGACGCGACATCGGTGCCGACGACCTGGGTGCCTTCCTTCAGTGACGTGCGAGGGGCGGCTTGCGCGGTGCCTGTGACGGTGAGGATGCCTGCGGTCGTGAGGAGCGCGGCAGTTGCGGTACGAACGATCGTGTTCATGAGAATTCCTCGGGTAGAACGGCAGTGGCTATTCAGTTGTCGTCGGGATTCGGCGCCGAATCTCGCGGAGCAGTCGCCGCCAGAGCCGCACGGTCGGATGAGGTTTCGGCGCCGCGAGCGCTGCAGAGGATCTGGCGAGCCGCGCGGCGAGCTCGGCGGGGGTCGGAAACGGACCACTGCCGAGCGGAACGTCGAGTGTGATCGGCGCCCGCGCAGTTAGAGCCGCCGTGCCGGCGGCGCCGCTATGGACGGTTCTGGCGGCGGAGTACTGCTCCAGGGACTTACTGGTCAAATGCCACCCGTGGCAGGACGGGCACTCGTAGCTCCGCTTCTCCCGGCGCCGTGGATCGCTGGCGTCGAGGCCGCTGAGGACGAGCTCGGCGTCAGAGCGGGTGAAGTATCGGCGTTTGCCGTGGAAGCATCGAGTCGTCGGCATCCAGAACCACTGTTTGCACAGGTCGTCGCCCTGCAGGAGGGTCAGGATGGATGGATTGCCGGATCGGGGCCGACGATGGCGAAGGTGTCGGCGGGTGGACATACGTTCTCCTGTCAGGCGCATGCGGGTACGACGAATCACGGCTCGATGCCGGGTGTTGGGTGAGATCTGTTGGGGGACAGAGTCTTTGGCTGCTCTGCAATCGACGTTGTTCGCCGTTGTTGCAATGAAATTAGCATCTAGATGTCGAGCAAGCAAGCGATTGACATTGTTTTCAATCAGATTAGGTGTGGCGATAAGCCCCTGCCTGCGGCTTTGTTGAAAACATCGTCAATCTGACGCCGTGTTATCTTGGGCTACGACCTCCTCCGAGTGGGGGCTGGTCGGGAGGAGGCTCATGTCGGACTCAACGCCCACGGTCGCTGCGGCGGAGATCGCACGGCTGGCCGGCGTCACCCGTGCGACCGTCAGCAACTGGCGGCGTCGGCATGCCGATTTCCCGGCGCCGGTGTCCGGCGGAACCGAAGCTCGGCCGGTGTTCGATCTCGGTGAGGTGCAGGAATGGCTGCGCGGGCACGGTGTACGGTCCGCTGACTCGCCTGTCCAGCGGCTGCGTACGGTTCTCCGCGCCGAGGTGGATCCCAGCGAAGTGCCCGCATTGATGAAAGCCGTCAGCGATCGGGATGTTGCCGGTGGCACCGCGGTGCATGCCGCGATTCATGACGCGGTCGCGAAGGCCGGAATCAAGGCGACATTGGATGTGCTCGCTGAACGTGGGCTGGATGCGGTGCCGAGCACAGGCGTCTATCCAACGGACCTGCCGGTCGCCGCGTTGATGGCCGACCTTCTTGCCGCCGCTTCCTCCCTCGAACCTCAGAGCATTCTCGATCCTGCCTGCGGCAGCGGTGCCCTCCTGCGCGAGGCTGCCCGGATCGGTGCCTCAACCCTGGCAGGACAGGACGTGTTGGCCGTCCAGGCTGCCCGCTCCGCCGCCTTGTTGCATGCGGAGCTCCCCGATGTCGGTGTCGAGATCCGCACGGGCGACAGCCTCCTGTCCGATGCTTTTCCGGGCGAGCAGTTCGACGCGATCCTGTCGAACCCCCCATATGCGCAACGTGATTGGGGCGCAGACCAGCTGGCCCTCGACCTCCGGTGGGAGTACTCGGTGCCCCCGCGAGGCGAATCCGAACTGGCTTGGGTCCAACATGCCCTATCCCACGTACACCCCGGTGGCACAGTGATCGTTCTGCTGCCGCCGGCCGTCGCCTCGCGGACATCCGGGCGACGGATCCGGATGGAACTGTTACGCGCAAATGCGCTGCGCGCTGTCATCGCGCTCCCGCCCGGGGCGTCGACCCCCAAGCAGGTGGGCCTGCATATCTGGGTGCTCCGCCGCCCAGATACTGCGGCTAGGTCCGAGTTCGTTCTGTTCACCGACGCCGCTAGAGTCCTCGACTCCGGGGAGAGCCAATCGGATTGGCAAGCCTTGGCCGAGCGAGTGACCGACACTTGGCGTGCCTTCGACCACAGTGACGTGGAAGCCGCCACAATTGCCGGATTCACCGCCGTGGTTCGCGTCATGGATGTCCTCGACGACGACATCGACCTCACTCCGGCCCGTCGAGTCCGCGCCGCCGTCGACCCCGACAGTATCGCTGCTTCCGCCCACGCCGCCATCGAGCTCCTCGGCCACAACCTGGCTGAACTCCGTACCGCTGCCGAGACCATCGAGCGTTGGTCCCCGGGCGGCAACCTCACCCTGCGGACGGCCACCGTCGGTGACCTCGAACGAGGTGGCGCGGTCCACCTGGTCCCACTAGCGGCGGAAGATCAGGCCGTGGGTTCACCCCAGCGCCCGGTACTGTCTGGTCGTGACCTGCTCGCCGGCCGGGGGCCGTGCGGTCTCACCGGCCCCGGCGTCCACGCCTCCACCGAGGTGATCCGCGAGGGCGACATCCTGGTCTCGCGATTTCGCGATGACCATGGCACCGCACCTGGTGCTCGGGTGGCGGAAGGCGCCGACGTGGGGGCAGTTCCCGGGGCAGGCGTGATCGTTTTTCGTGCCGATCCCGCCCGATTGGATCCATGGTTCTTTGCCGGTTTCATCGGCAGCCCCGACAACTCGGCGGCGATGTTCGGCGCGACGACCATCCGGATCGACCCCACCCGCTTGCGGATTCCGATTCTGCGGCTCGAAGATCAGAAGCCATATGCCGAGGCGTTCCGTCGGCTGCACCTGCTGCGTGTGGCGGCGGCCCGGACGGCCGATGCGGCGCAGCGAGCGGCGGAGCTGATCGGAACGGGGTTGACCTCGGGGGCGATCGAACCGCCCAGATAGTTCTCGGCTATCTCGGGCGGGCCGATCGGTCGCCGAAACTTCCGGATCAATCGGTCAGATAGGCAACCCACAGGTAGTCGCGCGGGCGGCTCGTGGCGACGAGAAGTTGTCTGGCGAGCATATCGGCCCGGTCCCTGTCGCCCCCGGAGAGCTGTGTCGGATCGGTGGGCGGCTCTTCGGTGATGTGGAAGACCGCGGCGAAGTCCATCCCTTTGGCGCGCCTGACCGTGCCGACCTTGATCGGACCGACCTGGCTGCCATCGTAATGTTCCAGCGAAATCGCGGGGAAACCCGCGCGCCGCAGGACTTGCAGATAGCGGTTCGCCTCGTTGGGCCAATTGACGATCACCGCGATCTCGGCGCTGGAAGGTAGTGATGCGTCACGGATCGCTTGGGGGAGTGCCCGGTCGATGCCTCGACGTTGGACGCGTACGTCGCGCGCTTGGCCGCCGGGCAGCGTGGATTCGCTGTCGCGGAGGATGACGCCGGCACCGCCGTCGAGGTCGTCCACGGTGTTGCCCGCCTCGATCCGTTGCGAATACCGCAGGACAGCTTGCCTGTTGCGGTAATTCTTGCGGAGCACGCGGCCACGGCCACCGGCGAGAGGGATGCCTGCTTCGGAGAGGGTGCAACCACCGGCGTAGACCTGTTGTTGTCCGTCGCCGACCAGAAGCAACGGTGCATCAGGACCGCCGCCCGCTATCTGGTGCACCAGCTCGAGCTGCCGAAGTGTGAAGTCCTGTACCTCGTCCACCACCACCATCGCGTAATCCTCAGTGCTGTCGAGGGGGCGCTGTTTCAGCTCGTCGACGGCCAGCGCGATGACGTCGTTGAAGTCGTGCGCGCCGCGCGCTTCGAGGCCCTGCTGATAGGGCGTGTACCAGTGTTCCCAGACATACTCGCGCTTGTTCGAATGCAGACTGATCCCTTCGCGGCCGGTACGTTTGACCGTCTTGTACCTCCCCAGTTCCGAAATCCCTCGGCCTTTGATCACCCGATCGATCTCGTCGGTCCAGTAACCGTGGTCGGTGCCTTCGACACGGTCCAAAATGTCCCGGGCGCCCTGCCACGCCTTGGCCAGCGCTGTATTGATCGCGCCCTCATCGAGATCGAAATCGATTCCACGGCTGCGTAGGAAGCCCGTTGTCCAGGCATGCAGCCCGGTGAACTTGGCGCGATCTGCCGCGTGCGGAGCAAGACGCCGGAACCCTAGTTCGTGGTAGGCGGGTAGCGTCTTGACGAACGTGGTGAACAGAAGCCTGCCTGGATTGCGCTTGGCGAAATGGGCCATGCGATGTAGTGCTACGACCGACTTTCCTGTCCCGGCCGGCCCGCTGAATCTCGCCGGACCATTGAAGGTGGCATGCACGTGGGAGAGCTGATCCGGGTCGAGAAAGGTCATCCAGTCGCCGAACGGCCGGGCCAGCGCGACATTGCGAGCCGCGGAGCGAAGGTCGACTTCATCGAATAGTTTTCCGGCGTCGATGGATTCGGATTCGGGAGCATCATCGGCACGTAGCCACTGGTGTGATGACAGTTTCGCCGCGGCGGTCGCCGCGAGTTCGTCTGCGCGCTGGGCGCGCATTCGTTGATCACCGCGCACCAGCATGCCGACGAACCCGGGTTCGTCGGCGACAAGGAAGCGACCGTCGGCGAGGAAGTGCTGCGCGTCGGGCACCAACAGCACCAGCTCTACGGAGTACGGAACGAACTGGGTGCCGACGAGAGCGAGGCGGGCGAACGACTCTTCGGCATTCTTGCGAATTTTCGCTATGGTGGCGTAGTCCGGCACCGACTCGGCGAAGACGAGCGCGAAGACGCCGGTTCGTCCCACTGCGAACGCGGCTGCTCGATCCGAGCGCGGCGTACTACGCTCCACCAGAAGATGCCAGCCGCGGACGGTCAGCAGACCGGCGAGAAAGCGGCGCTGTGCGGAAGTCAGCTGTCGCTGCTCGGACAGGGTGCGTTCGGCCCAGCGGGCAACCCGCTCACGATGAATGTTCGCCATGATCCCCCGATCTGCACGGCCGGACGCTGCCCCGGCACACGGGTTCAAATACCTTGTTGTCCAACATAGTTGAAGATCGAAGGTGGAGAAACGGAATCAGACAACACCGGCCTTGGTGATGGGATTCGTGTCATGCCAGCAGCTCTGATATCCGCCCACTCCAGATCACCACCAGCTGGTCACGCGCGCGGCTGGCCGCAACATAAAGCAGAGATCGTTCGCGCCGCTCGGCTTCGTCGCGCTCCTCCGTCGGCACATTGCGCACCCTCTGCTGTGCTGGCACATGCTCCTGGTCGATGCCGGCGAGCACCACGCATCGGAATTCCAGCCCCTTGGAACGGTGCATCGTCAGCACTGTCACCTGGCTCCCGGACGGCAGCGCGTCGCCGAGAACCTCTGCGGCTACACCACGCTCGCCTAGCGCCCGCACCAGGAAGTCCCGTTCACGAGCGCTGTGGGCGAGCACCGCGATTTCACCCGGACCGATACCATCCTCATCGATCCAGGCGGTGACCTGGTCCGCGATGGCCTGCAGTTCGGCGGCGGCGCAATCGCAACGGATCAGTGCCGGGGCAGGCCCCAGCCGTGCGGAGGTGTAGCCGGCGGTGGATTCCTCGCCCTCCTCGAGGTCGTGGTAGGTCGTTCCTTCGAGAATGCTGACAGCGAAGTGCAGGTTCTGAGCTGTGGTGCGGTAATTGTGGGTGAGCTTGCCGTTGCGGCCGCCGCGAATATTGATTCCGAGCCTGCTGAGCACGACAGGCTGACCGTAGATGCGCTGGTGCGAGTCCTCGGCGATGAATAGGTCGTTGGGAGCTTCCGCGACGAGGGCGCGCAGCAGCTTCCAGTGCGTGGCATGCAGATCCTGCGCCTCATCAACGATCACATGGTCGGCAAGGTACTGCCCGGTGGATTCGGCGCGCCACTGCAGATCTGCCGCGGCGAGCGCGAGGACCTCTGGAAAACTCAAACGGCCAGCGGCTCGGCCCAGTTTCCGGAATTGGGCGATGATCTGCCACACCGCAATTCGCTGGGGTCGGCTGAGTCGGACGCCGCGGCCGGCTCGCGAAACCTTCAGGTATTCCGTTTGCGTGGTCACCTGGTTGCCGAGCACCACGTTGACGTATTCGGTCGACAGGAACGAGGTCTGGGCGAGACGACGGTCGAGGTTGTGCTCCGCTGATGAGGTTGCTTCCGCCCAGCCGATATCGGGCGAAACTGCCTGGCCCGAGCGGGCCGGCGTATCGGCGCCGAACACAATGCGAAAGGCCGAGTCGAGATCGGTGGTGTTCCGAAGATGGGCGGCTGCCAGCCTGTCGATCCCGGTGACGTAGACGCCGCGCTCACCCGGTCGGTCGGCGAGCGTGATCGTCGGATCCAGAGCGAGAAGACTGTCACGAAGCCCCTGCGCGAGGGCCTTGTTGAAGGTCGTCAGCACGATCCGTGCGCCAGGGTTCTGCCTGGCGAGGTGACGTGCACGATGTAAGGCGACAATGGTCTTACCTGTTCCCGCGCCTCCGGATAAGCGGAAGGCGCCGCGCTGGTCCTGCTCCACGAACCGGCGCTGGCTCGGATGCAGGAAGGTCCGCCAGGCCGTGAAATCACCGCCCTCGATCACTCGGCGCAGCTCGTCGCTGTCATCGACCAGGGTGAACTGCATCCTGCTGGCCGGATGGGACAGGGCAGCCAGAATCTGCTCGTTTTCGTCGAGAACCGGTTCCGGATACGGCTCTGCCAAGCCCAAAGCATCACGGATGTCATCGATGGAACGCCCCACCGCCAGTTCGAGGATCGCGTTCTGCTGCCAGGCGACTTCTGTCATCTGCGCCACGGTGAACACGCCGTCTTGATCCTGTGCGCGGAGCACTTCAGCGGCTAGGTCCGCATCGAGGCCGAGATGGTCCGTGAGTTGTTCGAGGGTGTAGCCCGCACCGGCCAGGTAACCAAGCGTCGGCCGTGCTGGTGCCCCGCCATAGCGATGGGGGACGTCCGGCCGCTTTCTGCCTCCGTCGAGCTGGCTGACAATGCCTTCGAGGACGCCATTGATCGGGTTGACCCGCAACGTCGCCTGCTCGGCAAGCTTGTTGGCGACGTCATGCTTCCACGTGCCGAGGTAGATGTAAGTCGGCTCGCCGAATCGGTCGTCGACACGGAACATGACGGCCCGATAGTTGAGGTCGACCCGCCCGGTACGCACACGGGCGTCGACGGCTCCGCGCAGCGGCTCGATGTGCAGGCCGGGTGCGGTGTCGTCAGCGCGCAGCTTGTCGAAGAAGTCGCAGACTTTATCTTTGATCGATCCGTCGATCTTCGGCATCGCCTTGTTGTTCGCCAGGACGAGATTGGCCACGCCATACCCCACTTCGTTCGATCGGCGTCGGTTACCCGCGGTGTCGGCCGCCGACGCTTGCTGCCTCGATCAAGCTGGGCCGGAGGAAAGCCGATGCCCGGCCACTCCAGGTCACGACGAGCTGATCGCGGGCACGGCTGGCCGCCACATAGAGCAGGGACCGCTCCCGCAGTTCGGCGTCACCGCGCTCTTCCTCAGGCGCCTCATTGAGGACGGACTTGGCGGGAACGTGGGCTTCGTCTACACCGGCGAGGATCACCTTGGCGAATTCCATTCCCTTGGCCCGGTGCATCGTCAGCACCTGCACATGACCGGGGCCTGCGGGGTTGTCGTCGAGAACGCGCGCTTCGATGCCACGTTCGCCCAGAGCGCGCACGAACTGGCTGCGTTCGTTGCGGCCTCGGGTCAGGATCGCGATGCTCGATGGTTCCACGCCCTCGCCCAGCCATCCGCGCACCGTTTCGGTGACTCGATCGAGTTCCTCGGCCAGCGAATTACATTCCACCAGAACAGGTTCCGGCCCGGTGCGGGCAGAGCGATAGCCGTGGGTGGACTCGTTCCCTTCCTCCAGGTCCTGGTAGTCACCGCCGGAGAGGATGTCGACGGCGAACCGCAGGTTCTGCGCCGTCGTCCGGTAATTCAGCGTGAGTCGGCGGGAGCGGCCCACGATCTTGACACCCAGCCGGCCGAGGACGACCGGCTGACCGAAGATCCGCTGGTGGGAGTCCTCGGCGATGAACAGGTCGTCGGGGCCTTCGGCGACGAGCGCGCGCAGCATCGACCAATGGGTGGCATGCAGGTCCTGCGCCTCGTCGATGATGACGTGATCGGCGACGAATGGCTCACCTGCGGCGCTTCGCTGCCGTAGGTGCTCCGCGGCCAGCGCCAATACCTCCGGGAAGCTGACAGTTCCATCCATGCGGCTGTGCCGCCGGAATGCTTCCATCAGCTTCCAGACCGCGATCCGCTGCGGACGGTTCAGCCTGACACCACGCCCCGCCCGCGCCACTGTGGCGTACTCCGTGACGGTGGTGACCTTGTTGGCCAGGACAACAGCGGTGTACTCGTTGTCGAGGAACGCGGCTGTGGTGAGGCGCGAATCCAGCGACGTATCAACAGATTTCGTGACCTCGCGCCAGACCTTGGCGGTATCGGTGCGCCGGGAGGAGACGGTGGTGGCACTGCCGAGTACCGCTTCGGTGACAGGGATGAGGTTCCGCGCGCGAACAAGAACATCGCTGGCGAGCTTGTCGACTCCGTCGATGTAGACGCCTGGTTCGCCGGGGGCGGATGCGATGGTGACGTCCGGTTCGAGGGTCGTCAGATCCGCCTGGAGTTGCCGAGCCAGAGTCCGGTTGAAGGTGGTCAGGACGATGCGGGCATTCTTGTTCTGCCGCCAGAGATTGCGTGCCCGATGCAGCGCCACCACGGTCTTGCCGGTGCCGGCTCCACCGGACAGCCGGAAGGCGCCGTTGTAGTGCTTCTCTGCGTAGGTGCGCTGCTCTGGGTGCAGGAAGGTCCGCCAGGCGGTGAAACTGCCGCCTTCGATGACGCGCCGGAGCTCGTCGGTGTTCTCACCGACATAGGTGAAACGCAGTTGCGAGGCGGGATGGGTCAGTGCCTGCAGGGTCTGCTCGTCCCGGCCGAGCGTGGCGTCGACAGGGTTCTCGTCGAGTCGCAGTTTCTCCCGGATGTCGTCGAGGGCGACGCCGCATGCCAGGTCGAGAATCGCGGAGCCTTGCCATCCGTCGACCTCGGCTGCGAGGTCGTTGAGTTCGTGATCGTCGGGGGCCGCGAGGACCTTGACCGCCAGCTGCGGTGTGAGTCCGAGCTCGCCGGTGAGTTGAGCGAGCGTGAAGCCGAGGCCTGAGAGGTAGCCTCGCTGTTGCGGAGCTGTTGCGGTGGCAGCGGGAACGATCTCCGCGCCGGCCTCGTGCACGATCAGGTCGAGTACCCCGTTGACCGGGTTGACCTGCAGCTCGGCGCGGGGCGCCAACTCTGCGGCCGCAGCATCCTGCCACGCGCCGACGTAGACGTAGGAACTGTCGCCGTTGGCAGGTACGACCTGGAACAGGATCGCGCTGTGGCCCAAGCCGATCCGCCCGAGCCGGACACGCTCGTCGCGCGCGCCGGGGACGGTCTCGATGAGCCCGGCGGCGGCCGACTCGTCGTTCTGGACGGTGTCGAGGAAGTCGTAGACCCGGCGCTGGACAGCCCGCTCGAGTTCGACGCCGGACTTGCTCGTACTGGTCATGACGATGTGCGCCATCACATCACCCCGTTCGTCTTCAGCGCTTGGACGAGCTCTGCCGGATCAGCCGGGCAGATCGTCCAGCCCTGCTCGGTCATCGTAGGGGCCGCATCGGGGCTTTCGAGGAGCACCCCGATACGGGCATCCGCCCACCCGATATCGATGACGTCACCACGATCGGTTTCCAGACCGAGCTCCGGTACCGGCGCCCCCACCGCGGCCAGGCCGAGGACGAGTTCGCGTTCGGCGTCGGAAATGGTGTCGTCATAGAGGGCCTGCCATTCGGGGGTGAGTCCGGCGCCGGTGGAGTCGGGACCGCGCTCGGGCACGGTGCTGTCGGCCGCCAGCAGGCTGCGGGTGGTGACCACGTGGTCGGCGAGGCCGAACCAGTTGGCCAGGCGCAGCCATTCCTTCCAGGCGTGACCCTCGCGCAGTTCGAGCGTGTCGTCGCGGTCGTCCAGGGCGAGAACTGCGTCGAGGACCTTCTTGTCCTTGCGCAATGCGGCGGTGAGGGTCAGCGGCCCGTCGGTGTAGGACCAGCACGCGTATTCGCCTGCCGTGATCTGTGATCCGTTGCCCTCGATGAGATCCAGCGCCCAGCCGGCGATGGCGTCACCGTCGCCGGGCACCCGGCCGTCGAGCATGAACATCAGTGGCAGCCAGTGCCCGACGGCGTTCCAATCCTCCCGTTCCGGGTTGAGCATGAACTCGATCAGCTGGGTGATCGGATCTGCGTGCAGGAGTTTGAACAGAGCGGGCCGCAGGTTTCCGTGGTTGAGGGTGAACTTGGCGAGCTTGTCGGTGTACCAGGACGGCTGCATCGGCTGGGCGCCCGTGAATTGCAGCAGATCGTCGTGGCTGAACGACCACACCAGTACCCCACCCGACCGCAGGATCTCCCGCTTGCGGGCATCGTCGGTGACTCGGTTCTTTCCGGGCACCGCGTGGAACCGGCGACCGTCGGCGAAGAGGGCGATGATCGGGATGTCCGGGTCGGCGGTGCGGAGCTGGAAGTCGGGCTGGCTGTTGCCCATGAGTACCTGGGGTTCGAGCTGCCACGTCCGGATCTTCGAGCCCGGCAGCTTGATCGTCGCTGTCGGGCCGTAGGTGCCCGGCTTCTCGACGATCGTGGCTCCCATGGTGGTGAGGCGTTCGGTGAAGGCACGGTAGAACTCCCGCTCCAGCGGCGACTCTTCACTGCCGAGACGTTTCTCCGGCGTCTCCTCGGTGATCGATGCCAGCCAGCTGTCCGCATCCGGTTCACCGCCTTGGCAGGCGAGTAGGTCGTCGAGCACCTTGGCGGCGGTGATCCGCGAAACCTTGTCCAGTTCCCGCGGCGGTGCGAACGGCAGCAGGCACTTGTGGCAGGCCAGCCGGTCGGTGCAGTCGCAGTTCTTCACCACCTCCCGTGCCGCGGCCAGCACCGCCCACACCCGCGCCGGATTGGCGAAGTCGGCCAGGTAACCAGTGCCGCCGGGCACGGTGTCGTGGATGAGCAGAGCGCGCTGATTCGGTGCGTGGAGTGCGTCGGTGATGGTGGCGACGTCGAGATGTTCCGGTGAGCCACCGATCACCTGACGCAACCCGAGCAGGATGGCCGCGCTCAGGCTCGGATGGGCGAACGAGTCGTATTCCAGCCAACTCGGCAGGTGCAGCAGTACCGCCTGTGTCCGCAGCGTCCGCGCAAGGGCGATCTCGCGAACGTGCTTCTCGTCGTCGGCTTTCCGGTACTTGCACCAGCTGCGGTGCTCGTGCGGTTGATTCTGTCCGGCGATCTTGTCGAGCTGTCCGCAGCCGGAGCACACCCGGAACAACCCACCGGTTGTCGTATTGCCGGCGATGGTGCGTTTGCCGCCCTGGGAGTTGCGCCGCCCCATATTGATCCAACGAATATCCATGCGGCGCAAGTACTCCGCGCCGAAGTCCTGTTCGGCGACAAACCAGCGTTTGGTGATGTTGTCGGGGTTGACGTCGGCCGCGGTGAGGACAGTGAAGGACTCCTTGCGCCGTTCGTCGCGGATGTCGGTGATCGCTGATTCGTCGCGGCGGACTTCGGCGGATACCTTCGTCATCTCGACTACCTGCAACTGCTGACTCACATCAGCGATGGCCGAGGTGTGGCAGCGGGGGCACTGGATCGGCGGCGGGCTCTGATCCGCGGCGTGGCTGATCCCGGTCCACCCACACGATGGGCACACCCGCCAGGTGTGAATGGCGGACTCACCCGTGCCGAGGTCGACAGCGTCGATCTCGACAGCCAGTCCCTGCGCGTAAAACGTGGCGCCCGGTGCGAGCTCGGTCAACGCGACCCGGGAACCGCGCCGGTAACTGGCTGTGTCCTCGGCGTATTCGTTGGTGTCGGGGTCGATCCAGGTGATGCCGACATCCAGGGTGACCGCATCGTCGAGCAGCGTGTAGTTGGGCAGCACTCCGTAGCGTTCGAGCACGCCGACCCAGTGCTCGGTGGTGAGATCGCTGATGCTGCGGGACAGCAGTTTCAGCGTGCCACGTGCCGTGCGGAGGTCGCGTTTGTCGTCGTCGGTCGCGGCAGGCGAGTTGGCTCGCTGCTCGAATTCGGGGATCGCGGCGTCTACGGCGGTGCGCCGGTGGCGCAATTCGTTGACATCGCGGTTCCAGCGGTGCACCGCTTCGCGCAGCAGCACGCCGAGCCCGCTGTGGTCGCCGAGACCGGGTGGTGTGGCCCAGGTTCGCAGGTTGGCCGCGGCGGTTTCGCCGAGGGTGTCACCGAATTGGGCGAGGAATTCATCGAGAAGCAGATCGGCGTCCTCATCGGCGGTTTCGACGAGGGTGCCCATCCAGGTCCCCTCGTCGAAACTCGACAGGACGTTATTGGCGCTACCCGGGTCCTCGGCGCCGGCCCTCCGGGACAGCCGGTCGACGATGTGCGCGATGTATTGGCGCTGCAGGATCTCTTCGGCGGTGAGGAAGGTGGCAGGCGGGCGGACCTCGCCCTGGATCACCGAGGTCGGGTCGCCGAGCTTTGGCAGATGCTCGCCCCGGCCACGCACGAACGCGAGCGCCAGGGAGTTGCCGGTGAGACGTCCGGCGCGGCCGACTCGCTGCAGGTACGACGAGACCGTGCGCGGCATCGAGCCGAGCATGACGGTGGACAGGTCACCGATATCTATACCCATCTCCAGGGTGGGCGTGGCGACGAGCACGTTCGGCGCGGCGGGGTCGGTGGCTGTGGTCTTGAACTTGGTCTCGTATTCCAGCCGGGTCTTTGTCGGGAGCAGCGAGGTGTGTTCCCGGGCGACGACCCGCTTCATTTCCGAGCTGTCGTAGAGACTGCGATAGAAGTTGTCGTGCTTGGCCGCCCGAGTCAGCTTGCCGGGGCAGCGGGTGAGCAGGCAGGGCGCGCTGTCGAGCTGGTCGATGACGGCGGCGCTGCCCGGTGTCGGGGTTTGGCAGACATCGCAGACCAGCAAATACCGCATGTCCGCGAGCCCGTCGGCATCGGGAATCCCGACAAGGATCGAGTCGTGGGTCAATTGGTAGGCGGTGAGCGACTTCTCGGTGCTCTCCGTGGTGACGATCCGCTCCTCGGCGAGCACGTCGAACAGCGCCCGAGCGAGGAAACCGCCCTCGTGCGGCGACACATTCAGGCACTGCGCCGCCCATCGCGCATACCAGGACGTGGCTGCTGTGATGGGGTCGAAGCCCTCGGGGATTGTGCGCCCGCCTACAGCCGGAAACGCCGGGGCAGGCCGGCCCTTCGGAAATGCGGGCATGCCTTGACCTTTGGGCCGACCACCCCACACCCACCGACGGTTGGCGTCGCGTTGCACGTACTTCGTCAGCCATTCATGCGAGATCGCGCCACGGGTGCGCATGCGTTCTGCCACGCCACGCACCCACTGGGTGACCGCGTCAGAGGCCGGTGCGGAGAACGCAAGCTGGTGCTCAGTGCGTTCGAGTGCGGCGGCACCGAGCTGCGCAACCCGTTGCGGTGAACCGAGATCTACCTCGGCGACCACACTGCCGGTCAGCTCGAGGGTGCGGCCCAACCGCGACTGCAGACCGAATTCGAGGTCGATGTCGAACTGGACGCGCCGCGTAACATTCTTGGCCGCTTTGCGGCGTAGCGCGGCGGGCCGGTCCGGCTGCCAGTACGCGGTGAACTCGTCGTGCTCGACGATGTCGGGAGGCAACAGCCGGTAGCGCCGATTCGGGTCCTCACCGGCTCGGTCGAGCACAGCGGCGCACAGCTCCGACAGGGTCAATGTCTGTGACCCGCTCACCCGGTCGCCCAGTGCATTCCGCAATGTCGAGCGCAAGCTGAGCGTGTGCGATCGCGCCTGGACGAACCCCGCCCGATGCGCCGCGTCCTGCACGCTGTCGGTGAAGATCAGTGCCTTCTTCTCAGCGTTGTCGAGGCGCGCATCACCGAAGAGGTTCGACAGGGCCACCGACAGCTGGGTGGCGATGGCACTGCCGAGGAACCTGATCCCGTCCTCGGCGCCGCATGCCGGGCACAGGTCCTTCGTCGAGTTCTCGTCGGCTTCGGGGCCGCTCAGGTACAGCACCGGCAGCACCCGTCCGTCGAGCAGGTCCGAGCTGTCGGCGTCGGGACGCTTGTCGATGATCTCGCGATCGTCGACCCGGAACCACTGCAATCCGTCTACGGCGTTGTCGAGTTCGGCCTCGGTCGGCGCCGAGATCAGCGCACGGAACCTCGGCCCGCCGGTCGCGTGATAGCCGCGGATGTCGTCATCGCTGGAATCGAGCGTGCTGCCGGTCGGTGCCAGCCGCACACCCCATCCCGACCGCCCGCAGTGCCGGCAATACAGTGACGGGTAGTACTCGGTCGTCGGATCATCGAGCTTTCCGTCGTCGGACCACCGGAACAGCGGAGTCACCGTGGCCGCCCGGTCGATCCGAGACAGTTCCCGAAGCCACAGGTGCACATCGACATTGAGCGCCGAACGTCCGGCTTCGGCCCGCAGGTGCGACAGTGCGGCAAGCAGATATCCGAGGTACCGTTCCCGCTGCGCTTGTCCTCGTGCGAGATCCCGCTCACCGGTGTGCGCCGGCAGCGCTCGCACCGCAAGGTCTTCGATCGAGCAAACGTCGAGGGTATTGCGCAGCAAGCGTGCGACGGTGCCGTGCCGCTTGATCAGGTCGAGCATGTCGGTCTCGTCGAGCCGGTTCAAGCTCGCCGCAGCACGGTCGAAGGTGTCATCGATATCGGAGGTCTGGCGGAACAACGTGGCCAGCACCGAAGCCGTCAACCGCTTGTTCGTCGGGGCCTGCGCCGCAACCTTGTTCAGTTCCTCGACCGCGTCCGCGATTACCGGCTCGATCGGTGAGAAGGTCCGGTCCAGCGCGAGGCTGCGCGCTGCCAGCCAATCCTCGACCGAGAGTCGTGTCTCTCCGATCAGGGCGTCTTCGCCGAACGTTTCCCCGAACACGGTTTTCGCGAACGCCAGCATGGTCTCCGGCGAAGAGTCCTTGGATCCGAGCGTCGCCGACGTCGCCACCGGGGTGATCTTGCCCAGCGGCCGCTTCCGGTCTTCCTCGCCGACGGGCGATCCCGACGTCCAGTGCGCCTTGATCGTCAACCCGAGCCGCCGCAACAGCATTGCCACATCAGTGCCCTGCGCACCGTCATAGGTGTGGAATTCGTCGAGAACGACGTACTGCAGCGAATCCGCCGACTGCCGCCACAGCGCTGCCCGATCCGACCGCAACAGCATGTGGTCGAGCATCTTGTAGTTGGTGAGCAGGATGTCGGGCGGTGAATCGTGCATCAGCCGTCGGTCGGTGATGAGACCCGCCTCCGACACCAGCGTTCGCCCACCCGAGGACTGCTCGCCGGTGTAGAGCCCGGCGGTGATTCCTGACAGCTCGGGATGCCCGGTGATCATCTTCGCCAGTCGCTGCTCCTGGTCGTTGGCCAGGGCGTTCATCGGATAGATGATCAGGGCCTTCATCCCCACGACCCCGGCCTTCTTGGCTCGCAGCACATGATCGAGGATCGGGATCAGGAACGACTCGGTCTTACCCGAGCCGGTGCCCGTGGTAACCAATGTGGGCTGGGGCCGTCGCTGGAACTTGGTCGACAACCGTTCGAACGCCGCTGCCTGGTGCCCGTACGGCTCGAAGTACTTCGGCCACCAGTCCAGGTGCATTCCCCAGTTGCCGCCGGCAGGGGAGAAGGGCAGCCGGAGGCGGACGTAGGGGCCCTTGAACAGGCCGTCCTTGGGATGGCCGATGAAGTCGGTGAGGGCGCCCTGCGTGTCCGGGTCGGTCAGGGCGAAGGTTGTCGTCAGGTAGTCGGTCAAACCCTCCCGCAGCCGCTCGGCTTGCAGAGTCGGAAGCAGGGCCCCCACGTGTGCTCCTCGAATATCAGTCGGCTGTTGGGCCGGGTCGTTATGGAAGGCATCTGACCTGTGGTTCGTCAGGTGCTTGCCACGTCTTTTGGATGCTAGTCGACCGGGCTGTCTCGGCTGGTTGTTTGTACGGTCAGGGTCGTTCGGGCCATTGGACGCTAACACGACCTCGACGCCGATGCAACGTTTGACGATGTTTTCACTGACTCCCAGTCTGGGTGAAACCATTCAGGCAGGTTTGGGGAGCGATCGATGAGGCAGCGATGGGAGGACAGCAAGGGGAATTCGTATGAGTGGGACTATCAACACGGAAAGGTGGAGGCGTATGACAAGAATGGAAATCACCTAGGCGAGTTCGACCCTGATTCGGGAGCCCGAACCAAACCTGCCGATCCTTCACGTAGGCCAGGCTGGTGAGCATCGGAACAGATCGCCGTCGGCCATCGCACGAGTACCGGAGAATTCATTGAACTATTTGGAAGCCTATGACAAGCAGACGGGATTGCTAGTTGTCGAGTATCCGTTGCGGGGTATAGATGTTCCTGACTTGAAGAGGATGTTGGGCATCGACGAAAGTATCGAGATTTATGGATATGATCTTCTTCCGGCGCAAGCGGAGGAGCTCGCTCAATACGTCGATGATCCTTTCAAGGTAGACGATTCTTGCGACTATCAAGTCGGCTTCTTTCGCGAGTAGTCCACTCGATTGAGGCGGACCAATCCAATCGTCAGGAGTCAATGTGGATTACTTGGACCAGTGGAATGGCGTCAACAGCATGCTTCATTGCAGCGGGCGGAGCCGAAGATAGGTGATCTTGCCATGTGCATCCACCGTGACTCCGAGCTCACCAGTGCGTGAGCTGACGTGGACCGTTACCTCTTTCAGTGGTCCTGCGATGATCACGAACGACTAGTGACCGTCTGGTCCCGCTGGGATAGGGTGGCGACCCCAAACGATTAGGGTTTCGATGATGAGAAGAAGGTTCGCAGCTGGTTGCCTGGTGGTGAGCGCGACGATGCCGGTCGCCTGTGCTGGTAGTTCCACCAATCAGGCCACGAACACCGTGGTTTCGGCGACGGCCTCGCCCGCGACGTCTGCCAAGATGACCGCCTCCGTGAAAGTGAACGTTCCACCGGCGCCGGTGCAGAGCGGCGCCCAACAGGTTCGGTTCGATCCGTGCGTGCGTGTGGGTGACGACGTGGTGACCCAGGCCGGATTCGACCCGGCGACTCGCGAAAGATCCACAGCCGAAATCGTTTCCAGCCTTTTCACGGAAATCGGCTGCCAATTCTGGCGTGAGACACTCATCGATGGCGAGAAGTACCCCACTGGCTTGGTAACGGTAACGTCGAGCGACTTGACTCTTGACGACATCCGGAAGAACCCTGGCAACAGCATATTCAACTCCGATCCGATCGGCGGGCGCGAGGCCGTGCTGTACCGGACTCCACAGGTTGAGGGCGTTTGCTCGGCATCGGTCAAATCATCCGACGGGACTTTCACGGTTGGCCTGCATGTGCAGCTCGGTCCGGTTGCCGTGCCGCCGGCATGTGACCAGATCCGCCAGATCGCCGAGACCTTCAGCGAATCACTCGGCGCCGCCTAGTACCTTCATTTGACGGACCATGCCAGCACGCATAGAGTCCAGATGGCCGCGAATTCGGAGGTGGGGCAACAATGTTCGGCTGCACGTCGGGGAAAGTACAGAGTTAGGGCATATGCAGATGACTGAGACATTCGCGGCGAATCCCAGCGAGATCGCTGGTCTGAGTAATCTTGTCGCCTCGATAGCTGGGGACGCACTGTTGGCGTCCAGCTTCGTGGCGAAGGAGGGGAAGGCGGCGGATTGGCTCCACGGGCCGATCATCGACACGCTGGTGGCCCCTATCAATGATGCGGCTGATTGGATGTCTCAGCGCCACGCGGTGCTCGCGAATACCACCCTGGGCACCGGTATCGAGCTCAATAAGGCCGCCTGGATGTATCACAGCCAGGATCAGAAGTCCTACGCCGAGCTGAACGCGCACACCGAATCGAATCTCCAGGTAGGCGACAGCACCAAAGAGATCGGCGTGACCGCGCAATATGCCGGTGCCGCTACCTACCCGAAGCCGGAGTCTTTCAAACTCGAAGCGCCGACGGCGAACAAAGAGGAGCTTGCCGGTCTCATCGCCGAAGTTTTCCCCGTGCTCGGCAATGTGAACGAGTCCATCAAGAGCATCACTCGCGCAGCGGGAACTGAATACGATCCGCTGGTAACATGCTTGGAGCCGATTCCAGGAAACTGGTCCGAGATCCGCAGGCTCGGTGAGGTTTACAAGGCAGCTGGCAACGGGCTCGAGGCGTGCGGTAAGAATCTCGAATCCGGCGTGAAGCGGATCGACGGTAACGCGGACGGCAAACCCAACTGGGACGGTCGAGCCTCCGTATCCTTCAGCGAGTGGGCGACCAAACAGGTTGCGGCCATGAAATGGGAAGGTCCGGTCGGCCGGATCGTCAGTGATTGTGCGGGAAAGGTTGCCGACGAAATCAGGAACGGCATCAAATCCATCCTTGACGGCCTGTGGGGGATGCTCAACAAGTATGTCGATTTCGACGACATCAAAGGCGCTCTCAAGTCGGTCGCCAATATCTTGTCCGCGGCCGTACCAGGTCTCGGTGCTGCCCGCATCGCCAAGCTGGTCTATGACATCGGTGTGCTCATCAATGCCGCTATCAAGGTGGTCGGCAAGATCAAAGAGCTCGCCGATGCCTTCAAGAAGCTCCTCGACATCATCAAGGATCCGGTAGGCCAGTTGAAGAAGAAGGGGAAACAGAAGCTGGATGAGGCCATCGCGCCCGTCACCAACAAAATTGACGACGCGACCCGTAAGGCGGCCCTCGCCAAGGATATCGAAACAATTTCCCATTACGGCGATACCGTGGACCGCCCGACACAGTCGTATGACGCCGGGTCCGGCACCGCACCGTGGGAGAACGCGTCGTGACGCGGCCACAATGGGGCAGCATGCGGGAGCCCGACCTCGACCCTCAGGTGGAGGCGATCGCCCGTAAGGTCATGGACGCGGTCGACGACCTACGCACCGCAACCATCCGCCTGGCCAACATAGACATCGACGAACTGTTCGACGGTCCCACCGAGGTAACCGAGGAATTCATCTCGATGGTCGCTGGCATGGACTCCGCGTCCCCGGCGCTGAAGGCATACGCTGCACGAGTCGGCAACGGTGAATGCCGTTGGCGCGACATCGAAACTCTCGCCAGCCCGGTACCACCGGAAGTCGCCGAGATGAAGAGCTCGCCCCTGTTCACCTGGAAGTGGACCCCGGAACCCCCGCAAGCGCCAACACCGCCTCCAGCCCCCTCGTGGCCGCCCGCCCCGAACCCCACCCGTCGTCCGCGACCAGCCGAAACCGTGGTTGGCCCCAGCGACTGGCCGGACGACTTCGAGGACTACCCCGATGAGCGGCCCTGGCGCTGAGACGCAGTGCGCCGTGACTTCGCGTTCCGAGATGTCGTTACAGTCGGTGGATCAGTGCCGGTTTGTTCGAGGAGTTGGTATGGGGCGGCGGTGCCGGAAGATGATCGGCCCGATGTCGCTGGTGTGGACGCTGGGGGTCGCGGTAGCCGCGGTGGCTTTCATGGCGGGCGTGCTGAACCTGGGTGCCGCGATAGCCCAGTGGACCGGTTCGCAAGTCGCCATGGCGCTGTTTCTTCCGGTGAGTGTACTACTGGGCACAGGTGCGTGGATGCTCGTGCTAGCCGCCGCATGGCGGCTGCGTCGGAATTACCTGCGGCGGGCCGGGATCGCGATGTCCGCGGTGGTGGTCGAGTCGGATCTGCGATACAAGTACCGTTCGGGCACGCTCAACTTCGATTTGTGGCGGGTACAGGTCGAAGCCCAGTTCCCGCACCCGGACTCGGGTGCGGACGCCCGTGTGCAGAAGCAGTACCTGTACCCACAATTCCGCGAGGTCAAAGCGAGAGCATTGGCCGAACGACTGAGCGTCGGCTCCTCAGTTCCCGTTGTGGTCCACAAGAATTCCGCATTGTTGGACATTCCCAAACGGCCCGTCTGGACCGATATCTGGTGACCGTCACCGCGGTTGGGCCCAGTAGAATCGGCAGTCAGCCCGCTGTTGGGGCCGTCCGCCCCGACCACCCCTGCGGCGGCGCACAGCTGGACGGAGGTCATTGCCAGCGAGGCTGGTGAAATAGTCGATCACTCTCGACGGCTGGCGGTGAAGCAAAGGGTCGGTGGCGGACCTGGCGAGGCTCGCCTGTCCAGGGGGCGCCATACCTGTCATAAGGGTTTCCGAGTTCGGACGCCGTTCGTTCGCCTTGTTCGATGAGATCAGCCCGGAACATCTCATTGGAACCGATTTCGTCGTCAGAGGGGCCTCAGCACCGTGAATTTGCAAGGTATTATTCACTTCGACGATTACTGCGAGATCCGATGGTGTCAATTACCTCGGAGGCGGGTGGATATTTTATCCTGCATTGCAGGCTTCTGCCGATGGCAGCCAGTTCTGGCTAGACAGATGCGCTAGCGCGGTGTCGATGTGATTATCGGTGAACAAGGCCGCCTTCCGCGGTGTCCAATTCCGAATGCTGGCGATGACATCGTCGCGTCGGGTGGTGCGTTCGTGCGTAACTGTCCAGTGCACCGTTGCAAGCAACTCGAGGCCGTACATACTGGTAAATCCATCGGTCAATGCGATCACACGATCGACCCGAGCCGCGGTATCGGGGTCTTCCGCGAGAACACGGTCCGCGCGTGCGTGAGCGGTGGCCACAACACATATCGGCTCGGCCTCCGAGACCTTCGCGCTGCCGTCGCCGAACCCTGAAATGAAGTGTCCTTCCATTTCGCGCAACGCTTTTCGGAGATTGTCTGCGTACGGTCCGTACTGTCCTTTGGTGAAATTGAGACGCAGGCGCTGACCGGCCTGCTGGAGAAAGTACGCCAACTTCTGGATCTCGATAGGGCTGGCTTCGTGGAATGAATATTCTTCGTATGCGTGAAGCAGGCGGATCACAGCGGCGCGGGCTGCCGTCATACGCGGCGCAGACGTGCGGTTGATCATTTCGGAGGCAGATGGGGCGCCCCCGGGAGGGTAGATACGGATGTCGACAGTATCGGCCACAGGACGTAGTGCCTGCCACAGGAGAGGGGCGACATCGGACCAGTCGAGCCCTCCGTTCCCGCATCCGAGCGGCGGAATGGCGATGGAACGGATGTCGTACTTCTGGATCGCGGCGATCAGTGATGGCAGACCCGCGGCGATGTCGCGTAGATCGCTCGACGAGCGCCAGTGGCGCTTCGTCGGGAAGTTGATGACGAAACGCGGTCCGGTCATGACGTCGGTTTCCCAGACCTGCACTTGCCCGACGCGGAGCTCACCTGCTTTGGCTGCGCGTTCGTACTCCTTGAACATGTCCGGGTATGCCCGCTTGAACTGAAGGGCGATGCCCTTACCCATGACGCCGACAGTGTTGACGGTGTTGACGAGTGCTTCGGCATCGTCGCGCAGGAGGTTCCCGTGTTCCTCGCGGAGCATTGTCGACCTCCTCATCAGAAGTACCATTCGGGTTTGGTCGCCACCCTTGTTGTGGCGCCATGCGTGCTGAGCAGCGCGCTGACCTCGGCCATCGTGCGCTCATCAGCAGTAGCTACGCCGAGGATATTATCCCAGGGTACGCGCTGATGGACCAGTAGCTCGGCTTGGCGACGGTCGGAGCGGTCGGGGTCTTCAGCCGTGTCCTTCCAGTAGCGAGCTTGCATCAGTGCCCAGTCGACTGACGCGGTCAGCACGTCGTCGTCTGTGGTGAACCGGGCCAATGGAGTCGCAGCGTGACGGTCGGAGGTGACGACCACATGCCCACGGCTGCGTAGATGCTGCACGCTGGTCACCAGGTAGGCGATCCGGGTGCAGTCGGTCACGCCCTCACCGACCTTCCCCCGCGAGATCGCATTGAGCATCGGGCTTCGTGGTGCGAAATAGAACGGGACGTAATCGGCCAAGGTACCGCGAGAACCTGCATCCACGAGCCGGCGCGCGCGACGTTCTTTGATGTGGCTGTAGGCGATCGAAACCTTGGTCAGGCCGCGAGCTGATGCTTCGGTATCGCTCCATACGCCTTCGGTGATCATCGACGGCAGGTGCTCGATGCGTGTGATGTGGTAGACCCAGGTCGGGAATGGTCGATCTGTCATACACGTTCCTGCGCCAGGGGGGAGAAGTAGCGGTGGCCAAGTTCCATGTCGCGTTCGCGGTCGACGCTGGGGGAAGGGTTCTGCATAGGCATTCCGTCGATGGTGAGGTCGATGTGGGAGGGAGTCGTTTTGCGGTATTCGGAGGACAGTTCGGTGGGGGGTTGGCGGACATTGGTGTTGTGGAAGCGCTGCCGCCGCGAAACATTCTGCACATCAAAAGGACTCCCGACCCAACCGACAATCCTGGCCCGGAGTTCGCAGTGTGTTCGTCAAGGACTTGGTGCGGCAGCGTTCGCCCAGGTGACGATCAGGATCGGGTCTGTTTGCCCGCACTCTTCTGGCTTGGTTCATCTTCAGCTGACCGTCTGCCATACGACGCTACGGTCTGCGGTGCGTAGCGATTCGACGCGGCGGCGAAGTTCACGAGCGGCTTGGGGCACGGTCGCGGCGAGCCGTATGTAAGAACCGAGCGAGTGGTATTCGGTGATATCTCGCAGTAGAGGCCAGTCCGGCCAGTCGAGCAAGTCGTATCCGTAGGCGTTGACGAACTCGGCCCGTTTGCTGTTCGGGGTGTGGAAGTGGTCGGGCAGGGTGCCGGCCAGGTCGAGTTCGCGCGGGCCGAGGCAGGCGTTGTCCCAGTCGATGAGCACCCAGCGATCGTTGTCCAATACGACGTTCTCGTCGTGTGCGTCTGCATGCACCAGTCCCTGGCCGAGGGGGAACGCAGTCGTGTCGAACGCTGCGATCAGCTCGTGAGCTCGCGCGCGGAGCCAGGTGCGCTCTTGGCAGGTCAACGCTGGTTCTTCTCGAACATCGTCAGCATCGAGCGCATCGTGTAGTCGCTGCAGCGGTTGGTATTTCGGAATGCTGAACGGCGGCACCGGCTGTGCGTGCAGGCACCGCACGAGACGGGCAACGTCGGCTGCGGGCGGCCGGCCGGGGCTTGCCCGGTAGGGCCAGAAGGTCGCGACCGCGGCTCCGGTCAGTACCGGCTGTGGTCCGGGTAGTGGGTTCAGCGCGACCGCCGATTCGGTCGTTGTGTTCGCGAGCCATCGGGTGACCGCGATGCTGGTGGCAGCACGCCTTCGACGCAGCGTCGTGTCCGGCGCCAACCGAACGACGGTGTCGTCGACCAGCCAGACAGCGTTCGACCGCTGATGCAGCAGCTGGGCTCTGGTTGAACTCAAACCATATGTCCGGCAAGCCTTTTCGAGTTCCGCCAGGCCGGGGAGGGCGTCGTCCGCTGCCATGGTCAGACCGCCAGCGCGGCCGCGATATCAGCTCGTAGCTCCATGACACCCGGCGCATGTTGATGGCGTGCGGCGACGGCATCCAGATCGCGCAGGCGCGCGTAGCAGCGCTGCGAGGACAGCGAAGTGACCGCAGCGACGGCATCATGCCCGGTTCGCACGGCCGAGTCGGTGTCGCCGGCTTGGAAATGTGCGACGGAAAGGGTCGGCAGGACGACGGCACGGCTGCGTTCGTGTTCGGCCGGGTGGCCTTGAACCGCGACAGTCAGGTGAGCAGTGGCCGGCTCGGCGTATTGCAGATGGGTCAGCGACAAAAGGTGCAGTGAATGCCCTTGTTGGGCAGCGATTTCCGCGCTGGTGACGAACCATGCCCATGGTGGTGTTGTGTCGGCTGTTGCTGCGGTGTAGAGGTCTCGGGATCCGTCCAGGGCTCTGTGGGTCGGCTCTGGTTCGCCGAGCATCGCCCAGCACCATGCGGTGACGGCGTGGATGTATCCGGCGGTGATCTGGGATACCGGGTGCCGTCGGCTGATGGAGGTGGCCGCGGCCAGCTGGGCGAAGGTCAGGGCATCTTTCGGCCGCTGCAGGTGCAGCGCCTGGTGGGCCATGTCGAGCAGGATGACCACCATCATGTCGGTGGACCGCAGGTGGCCGTCGGCGCGCTGTGCGGTGTGCAGGGCGTAGGTCCACAGCCGTCGAGCGGCGTTGTGGTCCTCGACGTCGTAGGCCAGCCATCCGGCCATGCTGGCCAGATCGGCGGTAGCGATCTGCAGGCGGCCCCGCACGCCCGGGGTGCATGCGGCATCGTCGAGGGCGGCGACCTGATGTAGTTGGCTGAGGGCGGCGGTGCGGCAGAGGCCACCGCCATGGGCGAGGTCCCAGCGGCGGAATCCGTCGCTGATGGCTTCGATGGCGTCGATGTCGGTGTCGCCGATGTGTGGTCTGGTGACCGGTTCGAGTCGGCCGGGTAGCAGGCCGGCCAGTCGTTCGAGTTCCGGGTGCAGCCTCGATCCGAGCGCTGCCGCGGTTGCCAGGGTGACGAAATCTCTGCGGTCCACCCAGTCCACCTCCTCGGTGGCCAGGCTACTGGCCGCAGGCGTGGTGGTGTCTACATGGAAGCCGAGCAGTTGCGCGGGCACCGCGAATACCTTCGAGATCCGGGCAGCCAGCTTGGCGCCGGTCAACCGCCGCGCTCCGGCTTCAACCTCGGAGACCCGTGCCTGGCTCAACCCGACCAGCCCGGCCAGCTGGGACTGCGACAACCCGGTGCAGTCCCGGATCGCGGCGAATACGACACCGAAGTCGTGGTCGGACAACGCGGTTCGAATCGCATCGGTGGTGAAGAAGCCGTCGGGCAGTGGCTGGCGGAAGCCGGCTGCTCGAGCGCATCCGCTGCACAGGCGCGCGGCCATGTCGAGTGCGGTCCCATTTCCGCAGGATCGGCACTGGTGTCGGTTTCGCATGAGTCCACGCTTTCGGCGGGGCCGCGGCTGGTTCACCTCACCGTAACCCGCGGTAGCTGGTGTCGGCCCGGAAAGTGATCGGTTGCTTTCGAAGCAGCAATCCCCAGCGGGGATATCCCGCACGGAGATTGGGCCGCGTGCCGGTAGGCGAGACGCTGAATGCGGCCTCCAAGGGCAGGACCTTTAGCTCGGAAACGCGAGCAACCAGCCACGTCACGATGCTGACGTACACCCGCTCCCGGATGCCACTGACTCCCGATCAAGAAGGGCGGCGGAAACGAATGCTGACATCGGCAGATAGGCGGGACCTTCTCAGCGCCCGCTACCAGGATTGCGGCCAAGACCCGGGAGGGCTCGGCCACGACTGTGCCCGGCTCGTATTGGGCCTGCACGCCGGGCACGGGCCCGGATGCGTTCCCTATCAGACAGCGCTGGCGTCGCTGTCGACGGTCTTGGACTGATCATGCTCGACGTCCTGCCGACCAAGCACGAACTTCTTTTGGCCATCACCGGCCACAACGTCACTGGGGCGGTCTGCGAGTGGGCGCGCGAGCTGGCAGCTCTGCACGCCCAGCGCGGCCAGGCTCCGGAGCGGGTGCAGGAGATCGACTGCCGCAGAACGGACATCGTGACCGCAATCGATGACTGGCTGTCCGGTCTGATTCCGCACCTCGACGACCGGAACGACATGGTGTCGGTCGGTGCGCTCATCGACCACGCTGCCGCGGCAGCGAACAGGTCGCTGGTGGTCCTGGCGACCGACGGCGCGAACTGCATACGGATGCACGAGGCGTGGACACATCTGGGCGAACTGGAACTGATGTATGACCACCTGCTCGCCGACCTCACGGGCCGGCCGGCCACGCCGCCTCCTCGGATCGTCAGCAAATGCCATTGCAGTGGAACACTATTGGAAGGAGCCGTTGAATGACTGTGTTGACCGCCGACCCCCAGTTCATCGAGACCTGCGCCGCGGAAGGCATTGATCCCGAGGACGCGGCCGTCGCCATCGCGGCCGGGCAGCTGGTGTTTCTGCGCAGCGCCGCCAGCCGCACCCAGAACGGCTATTCGCCGCTGCTGGTCGGTGCCGGAACGCGCCGCAAGATCAGCGCTCTGATCGGGTTGGGTCCCAAGGACACCGATCGCGACAAGATCGTGCAGACGATGAGCGTGATCCTGGCCGCCCGTCCGGACGCGGTGATGGACCTGACCACCAACCCCGAAGGGATCGCGCTGCGCCGCGACCTCAAGGAGGTCATGGGCGTGCCGCTCGGGGCTTGCGTCACCTATGACCTGTTCACCGACCCACGCAAGAAGCTGTCCCGTACAGAGTTCCTCGACCGGTTCGAAAAGGGCCTTGCCGGAGGCGTCGACTTCGTACTCGCCCACTTCGGGATAAATCCGGCACTGGCGGAGATGATGGCCCGGTCGAACCGGATCATGCCCACCACCTCGCGCGGTGGTGGCCTGATCGACCGGTATATGCGCATCCACCGGTGCGACAACCTGCTGCTGGAACACCTCGACGGCATCATCGACATCTGCCGCCGGCTGGAGGTGGTCGCGGATCTGGGCGATATCTTCCGGCCGGGCGCCACCGCCGATGCGGGTGATGAGATGAAGTGGGCGGAAATCCAGCTGCTCGCCGAAGTCCGCAAGGAGATCTTGGCCGCAGGAGTGCAGGTGCTGTGTGAATCCGGCGGTCACATCCCGTTGCACCGGATCGGCAAGCTGATCCCCGCCTACAAGCAGGCTCTCGGCGGCGCCCCATTGTGGCTGGCCGGGCCGATGGTCATCGACAACGCTGTGTCGTTGGACTCGGTCGTCAACACCATTGGTATCGCGACCGCCGGCGCCTGCGGCGGCGACATGTTCGCCTCCATCACACAGGCCGAGCACTACGCGATGCCGACCGCCGGGGACACCGCCGAGGCGGTCCGCAACGCACGTGTTGCGATCACCGCTCTGGAGCTGAGCCGCGGCAACGCCGCCGAGATCGCCCGGCAGGAGGCGATGAGCCGGGCCCGCCGCAAGAATGCCTGGAAGACCCAGGCCGAGCACGCGATATTCCCGGATCTGGCCAACCAGGTGTTCCTGCAGCAGGATCTGCTCACAGACGGCAAGCCCTGCACGATCTGCGGAATCTACTGCCCGCACGTGGTGACCGCGAAGGTCGGGCGATAGCACGATGGACACCACCACCCTGGCCCGGCGCATCATCACCAGCCTGCCCGGCCCCGACCCCGCCGTCACCCTCGCCGCCCGGGAGGTCGCGGACTCGCTGCGCAAGCTGGGCGAGTTGGTGCCGGCCCGCGACTGGCTCATCGTCGGCGGGTCCCTGGCCCGCGGGGAGCCGAGCTTCACCCGCACCAGCAGCGAGGAACCGAAACTGCTCAGCGACATCGACCTGCTGTACGTGCACTCCGGTGAGCGGCCCTCAACCTCCTTGCGAGAGGTACTGAGTCTCGCCGAAACCGTCTTCCCCGCAGTGGAATTGATGTCGATGCCCGTCAAGCACTATCAGGCCGTCTCCACCTCGCTCGGCCACGACTTCAAGAACATCGGCGTGCCGCTCACCCGCCACGGTCTGCCACCGCACACGCGAGTGCGGCTGGACGAACGCGACGCATACGAGATCCTGCTGTACTACGTGATGTGCTGGTTCTGGTCCGGCCTGTCCGAAAGCTGGTTCGACGGAGACGCCACCACCGAGTTCCACCTCACCGTGAACCGGCTGTGCATGAAGGTGCTGCGCGCCACCGCGATGCTCGACGGTGCCTACCGCCACCACGATCTGCACCTGATGGCGCCGCCGGTGGCCGAACGGATGCGTGCCGAGCTGAGCTGGCGGAACAACCCGCTCGGCCGGCCCGCCGACCCGGGGCGGTTCTGGTCCTACCTGGACGAGGCGTTCCGGCGGTTCGATGCCCGGTTCGGGCGGCCGCGGCCGGACGCGGTGGCCTTCAGCCCGTACGCGCACACCCCTAGCGGTCACATCGTCGCCGAGTACCAGCAGACCGCACAGCGCCTGGGCCGGTCGCTGGCACATACCTGGGTCGCGACCGGGAACTGTGCCGATGTCGCTACCGTGGTGCCCAGTGCCTGGGCCCGTATCACCGGCTGGACCGGAACGAACCCGCCACAAGGCCCGAGGCAGTACTTCCGTGAACACCGCACCGCCATCCACGACCATCTCCTCGCCATGAAAGTGCAGGTCTAAGTGAAGGTTCTGGTCACCGGCGGCGCCGGCTACGTCGGCGCCACTGTCGCCCGCATGCTTCTGGACCACGGCCACCAGGTCACCGTCATCGACGACCTGTCCCGTAATGACGACCGGCAGATCCCCACCGCAGCGGAATTCATTCGCTGCCGGGTCCACGACATCGCCGAAGTCCTGACCCCCGACGCCGGATTCGATGCGGTATTGCACTTCGCTGGGCTGATCGCCGCCGGGGAATCGATGCAGCATCCCGGGTGCGGATGGCATTGGGACAACAACACCCGCGCCTCCCTGGCCCTGCTCGACGCCATACACACCGCAGGTGTGCTGAGACTGGTGTTCTCCTCGACCGCTGCGGTATACGGCGAACCGACCGAACTGCCACTGACCGAGAGCTCGCCAACCAACCCGGTCAACACCTACGGCGCAACGAAACTGGCCGTCGACCACGCCATCAGCTCCTACACCCGCACCGGATCTCTGGGCGCGGTCTCGCTGCGCTACTTCAACGTCGCCGGCGCCCACACCAACCCCGACAGCACCATGATCGGCGAACGCCACACCCCAGAAACGCACCTGATCCCGCTCGCACTGGACGCCGCCGGGAACGGCAGCACGTTCAAACTGTTCGGTGACGACTACCCGACCCCCGACGGCACCTGCATCCGGGACTACATCGGACTAACCGACCTCGCGCGCGCCCATCTGCTCGCCGTGGAGGCGATCCAGCCCGGTGAGCACCGCATCTACAACCTGGGCAACGGCATCGGATACAGCAACCAGCAGGTCCTCGACGCTGTTCGCGAAGTCACCGGTATGCCGCTGAATATCGAGATCGCCCCACGCCGTCCTGGGGATCCCGCCGCCCTCTACACCTCATCGGTGCGCGCTCGAGAAGAACTCGGCTGGACACCAGCCCAACCCAACATCGCCGACATCGTCGCCGACGCCTGGCGATTCCACCAGCAGCAGTCACACTGACCAGGAGGAAATCCTGATGTCTGCACCATCATTGGACAGCGAATACTCCGACACCACCGCGCTGGCCACCCGCATCGACACACATGCCCGATACTCCCAACACCCCGACGACCCGATTTCCGCAGTTCTCGACGCGCTCCGCCTGACCGGAACCGAGGACCTCGCCGACATCGGCTGCGGCGACGCACGATTCCTCATGCGCGTCGCCGACAGCGACCACCACGGAAGGCTGGTCGGCGTCGACAACGCCCCGGCGATGGTCGCAGCCGCCGCGCAGGTGCCCGGCGCGGCGGCCGTCCTCGCCGATGCGACACGAATACCGTTTCCCGACAATACCTTCGACATCGCCACCGCACGGCACATGCTGTACCACCTGGCCGCACCCCTGGACGCGCTGCAGGAGTGGCGGCGCATCACCAAACCTTCCGGCCGGGTCGTGGTCACCGTGAACCACGCCAACACATGCCATCGCACCCACCAGCTCGTGGTCGAGCACGCCCGCCGGCACGGGATCACCGAACCCGCCGGACTGATGAACCCGGACGTCCACTCCGGCACCATCGCCGACATGATGAGCACCGTGTTCCCCCGGCACACGGTCGTCACCTGCGACAACACTCTTGTCTTCAACGAATCGGCGCCAGTGCTGCGCTTCGCCGAATCACTGTTCAGCTTCTGCGGAATCGCCGCCGACACCCCCGAACGACCCCAAATCCTGGCGGACCTTTCGGACACCCTCGATACCTGGTTCGACGCGCATCCCGGCCAGCAGTGGCGAGACCCCAAGGGCTACAGCATCATCGTCGCCTACCTCTGAGGCCGAGTTCGGCAAAGGGCCTATAGCCGTCAGCGAGGCGCTGCCGGCCCCGCTGCAGGCAGGCAGGCTGGGGTCGGGCTCGATGAGCAGCCTTCCGCCTAGCGTCCCAGGCGCTGGCTGATCGCGGTCCTCGTGACCGAGATCGGGCCGCGGGCGACCAATCTCAGGGCTACCACCGGCGCGAAGACCAGCCAGGATGAGCTCCGGTGGTAGTCGCAGTAGAACCGCCACGCGCTGCGATCAAGGCTAGCCCGAGGCTAGACTCGTGCCCTGAAAGATGGGCGCCACCCGGGTAGGCGGCGGTGTGACTAGGGAGGGGAGTGTTTCATGCTCGACGCTGACATCCAGCAGTTGCGCAAGCTGGCGACCACAGTGGCTGACGTGGGCGTCAAGATCGACGAGATCGATGTGCGCACGACCGGTGACTCGATCCGTACCGCTTTGCCCGGGTGCGAGATTGGGGCGGAATGCGCAACCGCGGGTGAGTACATCGAGGGTGCGTGGTTGCGGGTTTCGTGGCGTCTGGCCAAACTGGCGACGTTGATCACCTCGTGTGCCGACAGCTACTCGATGACTGACGACGAGTTCAAGCAGAAGCTGAATTCGATGACCTTCGACTCGGCAGGAGGGCACCACTGATGCCGACGCGGTCAGAACTCGACAGGTGGGATGTCGACAAGCTCCGCGTCTGGGCGACCGAGATCCGGACCGACAGCACCTACTATCAGAACGAGCTTCGGCGAATGAACACCCACTTCGCCGACACTCAGTGGTCAGGAAAGGCCAAGGACGCCGCGGGGGACCGCGTCGCCGAGCATGTCGACGAGGGCCGGAAACTCGCCATTGAGAACGGTGAGTTCGCTGACGCGTTGGACGCTGGCGCCGGCCGACTGGAGAGCGAGCGGAATACCGTCCGCGCGAAGGTCGGTGACGCCGAAGGCGATCAGACCACCGCGGCGACGTTCAAAGTCAGCGATAAATGGTTGGTCGAGATCAATACCGTCGAGTTCCCCGTCGACGAAGAGGATTCGCGATTCAAGCAGATTCCAATCCAGCAGCGGGCGCACCAGGATGCGATAAATTCCGCGGTGAACAGCCTCAATACGGCAATCGGTGAGTTCAAGACCGTGATCGCGACGAACGCGCAGGAGATTCGCACGCGCGGCAATCAGTTCGGTGACGGAAACTCCAGGATATCGGCAGCCTCGCCGCTGACCGCGCAGCAGGTCGCAGCGGCCAAGACCGAGCTAGATCGCCTGATCGCGTTGAAGTACATGGGCGTTCGGGTTGATCCGACGACTGGCGAACCGATCGACACCGCGCTGGAATGGGCGAAGAACGAATACAGCAAGTGGCAGCAGCTCGCGGACAAACAGCTGAACCTCGCGGACTACACCGACAGTGAGAATCGATTCACTCGAGCGGAGAAGTTCATCTTCGATGAGATGAAGACCAATATCGCCTCGACGGAGGTTGCCCGCATGTCGCATCTCAACAACCCGAACTGGTGGGAGTTCGCCTCGCCGACCACCAACGACAAATCGGCTGCCGCGTTGCAGTTCTACAACATGGTCAAGACGGGCGGCCCATGGGATCACAAGCCGATCCTCGAGGAAAAGTTCAATTTATCCTCGGAAAATGACTACTACTTCAAAGATCCGTCGCAGGATCGAGCGGTGTTCTATGACATATATTCGAATATCCACTATGGATATGTCGGTCGCGCGGCGGGATTCTCGGAGGAAAACCTGATTGCGGCTGCCAACCTCGGCACCGGCGCGACGGGCGTAAATGACGCGGGTGACGACATCACCATGCGCATCGGTTCCCAGCTCTACGAGAAGTACGGCAGTAACCTCACGCAGGCGCAGCTCCATGAGGGTATCGAGCAGGCGATGAGGGAGATGGATTCGGCGATGAGCTCGGGGAAGACGACCACGCAAATCCGGGTTACTCAATGAAGCCGGACGACGGTTCCGGTCCGGCGGGACCCGCTCGGTCGACGGCTGGCATTCTCACGCTGTATTTTATTGTCGCCGTTGCTGCGGGGCTCATCACCTCGAAGGTGATAACCAGCGCCGTCGCGCGATCGTGGCACGACTGCGACGCGGCGGGTCCGGGCGATCACCTCATCTTGGCGGTGATGTGGCTGCCGAACGCGATCGCGGTCGCATTGTGGTGGGTTTTGGCACTCATCGTGAGTCACCGGCTCAGGGGGCGCGTGCACGAAGCGATCCGCCTGCCGTTGACCCTGCTGGTGTGCGTCATCGGGTCGCTGTCAGCTTTGTGGATCATGATGCATTGGCTGCACGATCCGGGAGGCACAATTGTCAATCCCGTTTGCCCGCCGGGAAATACGCCACCGTGGTGGCCGACCTGGTTGCCGTTGTAGGCCCCGAAACGGGCAGTGACCGTTACGCGGTGGGACCGGCGGGTTCCGCTGAGAGGTGGTGACTTTGTTTGTGGCGGTTCGCCTTCGCAGCCAGCGGATGGTCGGCTTGTCGCTGTGTTCCGGCAACGTCACCGACAGGATCAGCACGGCCGATGGCAGGCCGATCGCGATGACGATCCCGAGTGTGATCACTGTTCGCGTCCCGTCTGCGTGGTGATTGCCGACCACGGGGGATATTCCTGTGTTCCGGTGATCAGGTCGGTGGCTTGGGTGACTTTCCACCAGGGGGCGCCGGGCTGGAGAGTGCCGAGGTGGGGGACCACGACCGCCTCCGCGGCGTGCTCGAGGGAGTACTGCACAGCGATCAGCGCGGCCAAGACGTCGACGGTGTCGGTGTGCACGGTGTAAACGATCTGCAGTCGGTGCTTCCGCGTCAGTGCTTTCAAGGTGGCGGGGTCGTGGTCGCTGTGCAGCAGCGCAATTGCTCGTATCGGATTGTTCATTTCCGTCAAAGCGCCTGTCCCTTCACGATTCGGGATCGAAGTACCGCGACCGAGAGGGACATTCTCAGGACCGGTGGTCACTGTGAGGCCTCGATGTACTGTGCTGCGAGTCTGAACCGGGGGCAGCCGTGCTTGGTGTGATCGGCCATCACGTGGATGGCGTGTGCTCGCCCGCGAATGGGTTCGGTGCTTTTGCAGCCCGCCGGAGAATCGAGGTGGCGGAGGCCGGCGACGCGCTCGAGGAGGTCCCGGTTCCGGGTGTGCCAGAGTCGCAGGGTGGCCGCCATCGACTGGTTGTGCGTGCGCCTGGTGGGGAGTTTCGGTAGTTCCTGACGCATGCAGTCGCCGATCGGGGCGATGCCGGTCGGGATCGGCTTCACGCCGATCGGCTCGTGGGCGCTGGTTTCGGCTGCGGGTACGGGCATAACGGTCGGCTCCGGGTTCTGTCGGGGCGAAAGTTGAGCGTGCGCCTCTGCGGATTGCGGTAATAATTGCTTCCAGCATTGCCGTGTCGTCGCGGCAGAAGGACTCACCGAACCCGTACTGAGCCCGTATCCTGGCGGTACTACAGCGGAGGGGAGAACGCCGAGAGATGACGATTATCAGGTGGACCGGCCTCGAGGTCGCCGCGCTGCGTACGGCGTTGCGAGACACGCAAGTTCAGTTCGCGGACCGGATCGGATGCTCTCTGGAAGCGGTCGGCGAATGGGAACGCAGGGGTGTCGACATCACCCTTGGGGCGAAGTACTCCGAGTGCATGGACACCACCCACAGGAGGCTCGACGACGAGGAGCGGGCGCGCTTCGATGCCGCGCTTCAGAAGGGACGAACGGAGTTCGCTAGCGTATCCGCGCAACTTTCCGGAGTTCCGACCTTTTGCTTGCGGTCACCCGCGGTGATGATCCGGCCGAGCGGCGAGGGAGTCTCGGATAGCTCACACGGCGATTCGCACGATGACGGTATTTCCGCCTTGCGGCGGATGCTTATGGGATACATCCCGGATGTGCCGCCATCCAGACAGTCCGAAATCGCTGCTACGGTAGCGAGCGCATGGCACCTGTTCTTCTCGGCCCGGCTCGGCGAAATGGAGCAGGCGCTTCCCGCCGCTCTGGCGGGTGCGTATAGCGCCGCCGAGGAGGCAACCGGCGAAAGGCGCCGGCAGATACACGTTTTGCTCGCACAACTATTACATGCAGCCTCCAACCTTCTTGGCTATGTGGCACATACGGACTTGGCAGCCCTCGCCATCTTCCGCGCGGATTCATTGACCGCAGAAAGCGGAGATGAGCTGACGCGGGCCGCCATCAGAGGATCACAATCGTGGCTTTTGACGAAAAGTGGCCTGTACGACGATGCTGTCGCGTGCGCAGAAGATGCCGCTGCCGAGATCGAGCCACGGTTGTCTACGGCTACAGCGCGCCATATCGCCATCTGGGGAGAGCTTCTTTGCTATGCGGCATTCGCAGCCTCTCGAACTGGGGACTACCGTGAGGCACGGCAATTTCTCCGCCTGTGTGAATCGGCCGGGATGCTGCTTGATGACGAGTACAGCAGCAGACCTGAGGCGTCCAATGCTTTCGGTCGCACCTCTGCGGCCAGCTTCGGTGTGATCAACGAGATCGGAGCAAATCGGCCGCGTGAAGCTCTGAAACTTGCTGCGGTCATAACCAGCGGTGATGCGGGAATTCCACCCACGCTGCTGAGCCGTAGGCTCGTTAATGTCGCACAGGCTCAGATCGGGAATCGAGACGATGCTGGGGCCGTGGATACGCTTCGCCGAGCATGTTCGATGGCTCCAGAATTCGTTCGTCACATACCCCTGGCTCATGCGCTGACCGATGAACTGCTGTCTCGTCGAGGCAACCTGCTCACGAATGGTATCGGCGGGGTTGCCGAACACCTCGGTTCGTTTGAATGACCTTAAGGAACCCGACTTTGATCGTTAACCCCTCCGCATTCACCGTTCTGTGCTTCGGAGATTCCAACACCTTCGGCCAGCCCTCCGAAGGACGCGGTCGATGGCCAGTCGATGTGCGCTGGACCGGACGGCTGCAGCAAATACTGGGAACCGAGTATGCGATTATCGAGGAAGGTCTCGGCGGCCGCACCACCGATCTTGACGACCCGGATAGAGATGATCGCAATGGCCGCAAGTACTTTCAACCTTGTCTCCGTAGCCACTCGCCGTTGGACATCGTGGTCATCATGCTGGGAAACAACGATCTCAAGGCCAAGTTCGGTCGGGAAGTAGACGCCGTCGCTACCGCGCTAGAGGGCTATATCGACAACATCGAGGGCACCGCCTGGACCCGGGCCGGTGGAGTGCCGGCGACGCTGCTGGTCAGTCCGATACATCTCGACGCCGACCAGCCTGCGTTTGCCGAGCAAAGTTCCGAATACGATTCCGAATCCGTGCGTAAATCGCGCGAGCTTGGCGAGGCCATACGCCACGTCGCGCACAAGCGCCGTGCCTTGTTTGTGGATGCGGCTACGGTTGTGCGTGCGGGAATTGACGGTATACACCTGAGCCGCGACTCTCACGAGCAGCTTGCGAAACTGATAGCTCTAGAAATATCCACGATGTCGGGTAGAAACTAACCGAGCAGTACTTTCGACCTACGACCGGATCGCGGATGCCTCCCAGCGAAACCGCTGCTGATGGGAAGGCCTGACACTAAGGCCTTCCCGGTAGCGGTGTGCCGCGGTGGTCAGATTGGATAGCGAGATCTGACCAATAAGAGCACTTTCCGGCAGCAATCCTCTTGAATATAGAGATCCTCTCTTGCGGCCGGTACATGCAGGTATCTCGGCGCGTGCAATCCTACGTTCCGTATACAGCTGTTATGTCTTTTTGGGGGTCTCGGCAACCCTCTGTCCCGCGAGCGCCTCGGCCTGGTGGCGAAGTCCGCCGAGTAGAAAACAAATTCGAGCTCCAAGATGCGTAAGCAGGCCTAGTGATATTGCCATAAGGGCGATTCGTGGCCTTCCGGCGGTCACGATCAATTGAATGACCAATAAGCCGGTAACGGTGACTGAGACGTAAGTAGCTGCAAAGACGCTTCTTGCGAATCTGTACGCTGGCTTGATTGGGTCAACGCCGACCCAGGGTTGCCCATCATCTCCAGAGAGATCCTTAATTCTGTTCAAGCTGAGCGTGCACAAGCCAAAGAGAACTCCGGATATGATCGAGGCTCCCGATAGAAGCTGGGCTGCCTGGACATCGGGTCTAGTTACAGCGGTATATCCGACGATAAATGATGGTATTGCTATGCTCGCTACAAATCTGGAAATTGTAAATCTTCCATCAGGTATACGGCGCATCCCGTAGATGGCTGAATCAAACGAGAGCTGAAGTCTCCTCGATAGATTCGACGTCTTGGCTCGGAGTATCACTTGGTTTGACCTCCATCAGTATCGCCGTGTCCGGGTGGCTCCAGTCTCCCGAGTCCCACCCCGGTGGTAGGGCGACGCCACCCGACCGTGCTAAGTCTCCCACTGCGGTACGACAATCGCGGATGAACCGATCCTGAGTGGGGGAACCGAGTGACGTGTCATCCATGACGTAGGTCTGCTGGGGGTCCAAGCCTTCAAACACGATCGTGCGGCTGAGGCCGTCTTCGGTCAGGACTGTTGCCTTGATCTCCGCGACGTCGTCACGTAATCGGATCTGGAACCGGGGGTCGGCAAGGTCGTCCACCTCGAGCGGCGCGTCGATCTGCCGAATGCCTTCGGGCGTGCGCATGCGGGTATATCTCCGGCGAAAGCGACGAAGGATATGACCGGGGACGGGAGCGTCCGTGGCAGCCCAGATCTCTCTGGTCTGCTTGGTCATACCGCGTTCGAAACCTGCTGCCTGGCTGGTCGCCGACGGTGTATCGGCGCTTCGGAGCGCGACCTCAAATCCGACCAGCCGGTTGTCATCAACGGCATTCTCTACCTGACTCCAGAGGGATGCCTCGCGAACCGTCGAGATGCGCAGCTTATATCCACGATAGGCAGTAGCGAATTGCTGCGCAAGCTCTTTTCTCCATTCGGTTGGCAGCGTATACCTTCCGTTTTTCTCGATCAGCAGCCATGCTTGGTTGGAGTTGTACGGAACTACTGCGTGGACCCAGTACGGCTCCCACTCGACGCCAGATCGCTCACGCGATTGCTTCTCCCCATCTCTCGTAAGTTTGATCGAACTGGCTCTCCCGGATTCACCGCCCTCCATGCGCCAACAAATTGTTCGGCCCTTACGCCGAATATCTGATGGAAGTCCGAAATGGCGTTCGTCTCGCTCAACTAGTCTGTCTGCCGGCAATGCTTCAATAAACGAGCTGATGACATGTAACAGATCTGCTCCAGCGCCATTGAAATTGGCCGCATAAGGTTCGCGATCAATGCTTTCCGGCCTAAAGACTCTACGATCCAATTCGACCCGCATGCCATACGGCACAATCCGTCTGTCGGATCCCCATTTGCCCATAGATATCTCCTCAGTGAATCTTGTCTAGTACTATTCTTCTATCGTCATTCGTGGTACGTGCCTCGCTCTCGTAGTGCCGCGCTCGTTCAGAGACCAGTCTTGGGCAACCTCCGAGAAGTATTTATGGGCGATTTTCATGTCGAATTCTCGGTCTACGCTAATAAAAGGTTCTTGGTAGGCAATGCCGTCCACGGTTAGGTCTGATTTCGGAAGGGAGCCCTTTTTGCGGTATTCGGAGGCGAGTTTGGTGGGGAGTTGGCGGCCGTTGGTGTCGTAGAGGGCTTCGCGTTCGTATTTTTGGAGGACGGGGAATTGGGTGCGGTAGATGGTGAGGAGTTCGTCGGCGGTGATGTTGAGCATTACGGCGACGATGGCGTCGATTTCGATGAGGGCTTGGCGGCGGTCGGCGTCGGTGCGCAACGGTGTGCTCCAGGTCCAGTCGGGTCCGATCGCACCGAGGTCCGGATTGCCGCTGTAGGCGGTGGCAAGGCCGGGTACCCAGGAGTCCTGTAGCCAGATGGGGTCGTAGAGCTCTGCCCAAAGAGGAGCGTACGGTTCGACCAGGCAATTGAGTCGAAGAGTGCGCAGGACCAGGGCACTTTCTAGCGAATGACCCCGGATGTGGGGAAGCCGGCGCATCAGTCCATGCTTCAGTTCGGTGGCGCCGCATGCCTTGATGAGGAAGTCGGCCAGTACGGACGACCAGATTCCCGATGCAACTACCAGGTCGGTTGACGTGGGGAGCTTGGCTGTCAAGACCGTTCCAACAAATGCTGGTCCGGGCGGGACTATGGCTGAGTGAAGTGTGCGGACTGTTGCGGAGTCGGCCATTCGGCGCCAGGCGAGGCGGAAGTAGGACGAGCTTGGTTGGTCGTTCCACTTCGGGTATGCGGCTTGGTATTCGGGGAGGGGACGGGCGGGCTGGTAGTTGGTTCTCGGGATGAAGTTGTCTGGGATTGACTGGAGGTCGATGGGGGAGTAGTCGACGTTGCTGCGCATGGTCGGGTTGCCCTGTTGGTAGATCGGGCAGGCGACGGTGAGGTGGGGGCCTTGGAGGATGGTGTTGTCGAGGGTGTCCGGGACGGCGGAGCGGGATTCGAAGAAGCCGAGTTTACGGTCACGGTCTTCTTCCCAGCCTCGCGTCCATTGGAATTCGATATCGGTGAGTCGCGGTGCGGCGGCAATCTTGTCGAGAACCGCTGCACTCGCGCGGTTCACGGGGTACAGCATGCGGGCTTCGACAGCGGGGGTGCCGGGTTCGTCGATGAGGGTGGCCCAGCCGGCGAGGTCGGATTCGGTGATGTCGATGATGCGTTCGGGGTGGGGGCGGACGTCCCATTTCCCGTCGGGGTCTTTCACGCCGGGGACGATGGTGGAGCTGTCGTTGCCTGAGCGACGGGCGTGGAGTGAGCGGGCAGGGACGTCAGGGTGGTAGAGCGCTGAGCCCTGGAGGAAGTGGACGGTGGAGTCGCTGCCGTAGACGTGGACGCCGTACTGGCGGGTGTTGTTGATCTCAGTGAAGAGCTTGAACTCATTGCGGAACTGCCAGTGCCGCTTGAGTCGTCGGTAGCAGGCTCGCCGGAGTCCTTGAGCGCGGGCTTCGGTGAAGTGGCTCTCGGGGTGGATCAGCGACGTGATGCCGCGCGCGGACGATGATCGCCAGGTCCGCTCCATGAAGCAGCGGTACAGGTCGGGCTGCAGGCCGGCGAGGACTGGTCGGTCGATACCGGAGCCGACGTGCCGGTTTTGGCCGGCCTGTGCAGCTCGCTCGTCGAGCAGCATCGCACGGACGGCCGGGATGGCAAGCGCCCATGTAGCTTTGGCCTTCTTCTCCGCCTCGGAGGCTTTGTGCGCCAACTGCCACCACGGATCGAACTCGGCCAGAACGCCTGCCTCGTCCCAGTCCGGCCGCACCCACGGCGGGTTACCTACCTGCAAGTCGAACCCGCCTCGCGCGAAGACCGGTGCGAAATCAAGCTCCCAATGGTGGAACCCCTGCGCTTGGGCGATCCGGGCAGCGACCGCCAGCCAAGGGAATTCGGAGAGAGCCGCATCGACAGATCTGGCCTGCGCGTACACTCGATCGTGGTCCTCGGCGATATCGAGTTCGGACCAGTCCATGTCTGAAGCGAAGCTGAACTGCCCGTCTCTCTGGAACTTGCCCGCCCTTGCGGTTTTGCCGAGAACCGCCTCGAGGCCGCCGACCCATTGGTCCCAGTCCGGCGCTGCGATATCGCCGGTCACAGGCCACGACCACAGTGCACACCAGGCGTCCATTACCCGCCGCAGCCGCTGGTAGGTGCCGTTCTCGTCATTGAGCACTGCTTCGATCTGTTCGCGGGAAACGGCGGGGACATGGTCGACAGGCTCGCTGCGCCATAGGTGCAGATCACGCCGAATTTCGGATTCCGCGATGGTGAGGCGACGCAGCGTGAATTCCCACAGGGTTTCCACGCGCTGAGCCAGGGAGGCGAGACGTTTGGTCATCTCCTTGGAAGGAGACTTGCGGATCTCGTTGCGCCACAACCGGAGTACTTCGCGTTGTTCCGGAGCGTAGGTTTTGGCTTCGGCGGTGTCGACCACTGCGCCCCAACCTTCGGCGGGGAGGAGGAAATGGTGGATTCCGGCGCCGATTTCGGCGCCGAGGGGGATATCTTTCGGCACGGTCTTGAGCCAAGCCTTTTTGGCCAGCTCACTGGGCGCGTATACCGCTCGGCGCGCACCGATCAGCGAGTTGCCCCGTCGCAGGTGCAGCCCGAACCATGGTGCTTGCAGCCCGGCAACCATGGTGTCCAGCCACAGCGAGATTTCAGCCAGCTCGACAGCGGTCGCATTGAGGTCGACCCCGTACACCTGGTGAAGGGCGATATGCGCCTTCACCTTCTGCAATTCGACCGTGTATTGGTCAGCATCGATCAGCTCGCCCAGATCCTCCTGCTTGCGCTTGAGGTATTCGGCGGCGAGCTGACGGACAGCCTCGATGGCGAACGCGCCGGACCCGAGGGCGGGCTCGCAGATGGTGAGGGAGAGGATTTCCTCGGGGGTGGTGCGGTGCCCGTCTTGGTCGAGGAGTTCTTCGAGGGCTTGGGAGACAACGAACTTCGTCAGGACTTCCGGCGTGTAGTACGACGCGGACTGCTGGCGTTCGCGGCCCGCGAGGCGGAAGACGAAGGTGCCCTTGTAATGGATGACCGGCTTGTTTTCGTGGGTGACGGGGTCCTCGGCACACACGAAATCAGAGGGGGACAGGTGGTCGGCGCGGTTGACCGGAACCACCCAGGAACCCTTCTCCGGGTTGCCGTCCTTGGCGACCTCGTAGAGGTCTTCTTCGGCGAAGAAGCCGGTGTAGGACATCAGGCCCTCGTAGACCGCGCCCAGCTGGTTTATGCCCAGTTCGGCGTAGCTGATGAAGCCGCGGTCGGCGCCCTTGCGGGACTTGCTCTCCTTGGTGAGCAGCAGGTGGGCGAGGACCTGTTGGGTGGTTTTGTTGCCGAGGCCGACTTCGTCGATAAGGGCGGTTGCCTTGGGGGAGAACAGGTCTGCGCGCAGGGGGTTGAATTCGAGACCGGGGGCCGGGTCGTCGGTGACGTTCTCGCGAACCTTGGGCGTGTGGCCCTTGTCGACGAGGTCGAACAGCCGCTTCAAGGATTCGTACAGATGTGTGCCCGTGCGGGCGTGGTTGGAGACCAGTTCGGTGAGGGTGAGTTCGCGGAGGCGGTCGAGGCCGTAGCCCTCCTCGTATTCGGCGGCACCGGTCGGCAGCACCTGCATTTCCGGTGATGCTTCGGCGTAGAGCAGGAACAGGATGCGATACAGAAACCGCAGGGAGTGCTTGGCGAGCTCGTTGCCGTCGATGCCGTCCATGGTCAGCCCACGGGCGCGGCGGCGGCGAACGACCTCGTTGGCGATGATTTCGATGGACAGGCGGATGCCTTCGCGCAGGTCTTTGGAGACGCCGACGGTGTGTTTCACCGAGTCTTCGAGGACGCCGGTCCACCAGATGTTGCCGTCGGCGTCGGGCTTGAGGGCCTGGTGGCCGAATATCGCTGCGGCGCGGTCGATTTCGCCGCCACGGGCGTCGTGGCGGCGTTCGACGACTACAAGCAGGTCCACGGCGAGGTAGCGGCCTTCGGCCCAGCGTTCGGCTTCGGCGAGCAGGAGCCAGCGGCCGGCTTGGACGACGACGAAGGCCGGTGGGGTGTCGGATCGGAATGCGGCGGAGACTGCTTTGGAGGCCGATTCGAGAGGCTTGTTGTCTTCGACGGCGGGGGTGATCAGGGTGCCCATGCCCAGGAAGTCTTCGATCGACTCGACTGGGTCGGCTTGCAGGAAAACTACGTTCGGGGTGCCTGCCAGTTGGGCGTCGGGGATGGTGAGTTCGGAGCCTGCGCGTTCGGCGGTGAAGGGGGTCAGTTCGCCGTCGAAACCGAATGCGGTGCGGACAGCGGCGTGGGCCTTGGGGGCGGCCTCGGGGTTCTCGGCGAGGGCACCCAGTGCGGTGTGCAGGTCGCCGGCGGCGGACAACAGGGAGCTGCGGACGGTCTTCCGACCCTCTTTGGCCTCGGCGTCCCAGGCCTTGCGCAGCTCCATCACCTTGCCGTGAAACGACTCCTTCACCGAATCGGTGGTGAAGTAGTGTTCGCTGATCCAATCCTCGCCGACGACGATGGAATCGAAAGAGGCCACGGTTACTGGTCCTTTCCGGGGACGATCACCAGCAGTGGGCGCACCAATTGCTGGGTGGGGGCGAGGGATTCGGCGAGGCGTTGTTCTTCGGCGATGCGGCGGGCGTAGGTGTCGACCTTCTTCTTCTGGCTGCCGACCAGTTCGAGTTGGACGGCGCCGGAATGCCAGCGGTCGGCGCGGCGGCGCCATTGGGCGAGGCGCTCGTTGGCGGTGCGTTCCTGCTCGCCGAGGACGAGTTTCATCGACTGGGTAGCTTTGTCGACCGCGATGGGAATCAACTGTTGGAAGCGTTCCGGAGCGGGGATCGGGCCGGGGTTCGCGGTCCCCGGCTTCAATCCGGTGTCGGTGAGCAGGAAGTCGAGGTTTTCCAGCGGGGTAGAGAAGGCCAGCGTGGGGCGTTCGGTGTCGGGGAACTCGACGGTGGAGAACACGCGCGAGACGAGCTGGCCGCGGCGGTTCATCAAGGTGCCCATCAGCAAGACGGTGACGGCGTCGACAACGCCGCGGATGACGAAGATCTGATTGCGGCCCAGGGCGGACAAAGCGCGGTCGCTGGCCCAGTCGAGGACCGGGTGCAGCGGGCCGAGGAAGTGGGCCTCCGGCCAGGTGGTGTTGTTGATGCCTTTGCCTTGGCGGGCGGCGCGGAGCTGGGCGTCGCCGACCTGGCGGGAGGTGGCGAGCTTGAGATGGGTGTCGATGCGACCCTTCTCGCGATAGTTCTGCGGCAGATGCGCTAGGCGCTGGCGGAGGTCGGGAGGCGGGACCAGTTCGGCGATACCGTGATTGGCGTGGATGGTCCAGCCGACACCACCATTGCCGGGAGCCGCATGCGGGACGTCGTCGTAGGCGGCGCGCAGGGCTTCGTCGAGGAAGCCGATGTCGTCGGTGTAGAGGCTCTGGCGGGGGAGCTCCGGGAGCACGGGGGTGTCGTCGTTGTCGAGCTGGGCGAAGAAGGCGTCGAAATCGTCGCCTTCGAGGACGTCTTCGACCGTCCTGACCTGATCGTCGAGGTCGGATTTCCGGGCGAGGACATCGCGGATCGCCGATTCCTCGTCGCCCACACTGTGTTTGCCCATCAGCGAGGCGACGTCACCGAGCGTGGAATGCGCCTGGTTCTCGCGTTCGAGCAGGCGCGACAGCACGCGCAGGTCACCGGAGAATTCGGGATCCGAAGGCTCCAAGATGAGGGAGGAGATCACCGGCGGGAACTTCTGGCCGTAGCGATCTACTCGGCCGTTGCGCTGTTCGATGCGGATGAGCGACCACGGGATGTCGTAGTGGATCAGGTTGTGGCACTGGGCATGCAGGTTCACGCCCTCGGACGCGACATCGCCGGTGACGAGGACCCGGATCGGGGAGGTTTCGAGTTTGAAGCTGTCGACGATCTCCTGCTGCTCCACATCGGACAGGCCGCCGTGCAGCATGGCGATGTTCTCCGGCTTCAAGCCGAGAGCGGCGGGTAGGAGGTCGGTGAGCCACTTCAACGTGGCGACACGTTCGGCGAAAACGACGGCGCGCAGGGACGACTTGGGGCTGACACCGATCTCGCGCAGGCGGGAGACCAGGGCGGCCTGCTTGCCTGCCGACTCGGTGAACGCCTTGTCGTTGAGGTCGCTGAGCGTGTTCAGGGCGGCCAGTTCGATGCGCTGGGCGGGGGTGCCGTCGCGGAGCTTGTCACGGCGCTGGTTGATCGACTCGCGCAGAGCTGCCGGGGAGGACAGGAAAGCCTTGGCCAGCGTCCACGGGAACAGGGCCTTGGTTTCGCCGGAATACGGAGAAGCGCCGGTTTCCGGGTGCAGCCATACCTGGGAGAGTTCGCGAGCGACAGCGTCTTCGGCGTCGGACGGCTGCACGAGGCGGTGCACCGGCTCGGCGCGTTCGGCCCAGTCGCTGCCGACCTCCGCGGCAACTTCGTCGTGGTGACGGTGTCGGCGGATCAGCAGGTTCTGCACATCCTCCTTGGTGAAGGAGCCGTCGGCGGCGACCGCGGTGGGATCGAGCAGGCGCAGGAGTTCGGCGAAGGATTCCTCGCGGCCATTGTGCGGCGTCGCCGAGGCCAGGATCAGGGCCTCGGTGTTGGGGGCCAGCACCCGGGCCAGCTCGTTGTTCTGGGTGCCGACATTGGTGAGATTGTGGGACTCGTCGATTACCACCGCATCCCAGTGCTGGCGTTCCAGATGTGCCTTGTAGCGGGGACTTTTGAGCGTGTCGATGGAGATGATCGCGCGCTTGTAGTAGGTGAAAGGGTTGCGGGTGGCGGGGAGCTTCTGGCGGACCTTCTGGATGCCTGCCGAGTCGAGGCGGACGAACGGTAGCGCGAAACGGCACCACAGTTCGTGCTGCATCTGCTCGAGGACGTGCTTCGGGGTGACGATCAGGATCCGCTCGCCGCGGCCGCGGCGAACCAGCTCCGACAGGATCATGCCGATCTCGAGGGTCTTGCCGAGGCCGACCGCGTCGGCCAGCAGAATCCGCGGCCGGATGTGCTGGGGGTCGAGGGCTTTGGCGACGGCGGCGCGCTGGTAGCCGAGCGAGTCGGCGAGCATGTGGGTCGAGACAGTGACCGTCTGGTCGCCGTAGGGGAACGGGGTTTTGCGCAGGAGGGCCTCGAGCCACAGGCGGGAGTTGCGGTAGCCGGAAGAACCGTCGGGGATGACCTGGGCCTTGGCCGGGTCGAGCACCTCGATGTGGTCGAGGCTGTCATAGAACGTGGCGGTGGTGTCCGCGACCAGCTCGGACAGGCCGCGCACGTGCAGCAGCCAGCCGTCGGACCCCTGCTCGGCGGAGGTGACCAGCCATTCCTCGTCGCGGACTACGACGATCGAGCCGGGGGCGACGTTGAGCTCGCGAGGCTCGACGGGGTGGGGCATCAGGGGTACTCCTGGTGGGTCGATGCAGAGGAGATCCAACTTAGTACCGGATCGGAAGTCATTCGGAATTCTGCATGTTTAGCTTCGGGATTGCATGTCGTTCGGTGGTCTCCCCGAACCTTAAGATGCACTGAAAACTATGTCAATTGATGAAGAGTGGAGGTTTGCGTATTCGGGCGAGTAAATGGTCCGACCAGCAACGCAGCTGGCGCGCTGCTACCGTTGTCGCATCCGAAAAGGACAGGTGGGGAGGTGGCGATCGTGGAGAACGACGCGGCGGGGGCGCCGCCCGGGCTGGCCGCCGACGCCGTGCTCGCGCCTGACGTCGCCACCTACACCGCGCTGCGAACCTCCGTTTTCGCATTCCGCTCGCCGGTCGCGCCGGAGCTCGTCGCCGGAGACGGTCCGCGTCCGACGGTGTCGATCGGTGAGCTCGCTGAGGCCGGGGCGCTGACCGTGCTGGAGTCGCCACCCACCCTTGTGGCGATCGCGAGTGGAGCTCCGATGTTGACGGCCAAGGACATTCGTCTCGGCCGGGAACCGTCGAGAAATGGCGATCCAGGCACGCCCGGCGCGGTGTTCGGGCAGCCGGGCGACGTGGTGGTTGTGACCGGAGTCGGCCATGCGGTGGTGTCGATGCGCACGGATGCGGCGCTGCTCGCGCCAGGGGTTGTGGTGCTACGGGTCAATCCGGATGTCATCGACGCGTGCTTCTTGTCCGGAGTCGTGCGAGCGGCCGCAGATGCCGCGGACAGCCGACCGATCGACCTGTTCGGGGTCGCCTTTCCCCGGGTGCCGATCGGTGAGCAGCGGACCGTCGGCGAAGCGGTCGCGCAACTGATGGAGATCGAGCAGGCATGGCGCGGTCAGCGTCTCGCTGTCGAACGCATGGTCAGAGAGGGCCTGTCCGGGCTCTCCTCGGGAACGCTTCGGATTGCGGACGGGGCGGGCAATGCGGGTGGGGCGCATGGCCAATGACATGGTGCCACGGATCATCGCCGAGCGTTACGAGCTGATCGAGGTCATCGGTAGCGGCGGCATGGGACGGGTATTCCGTGGGTTCGATCGTAGGCTCAAGCGCCGGGTCGCTATCAAAATCATCCATCCCCATCTGGCCGAGAACGACGAATGGGAACGCCGTTTCGTGCGGGAAGCCGAACTGATGGCGCGGATGAGTCATCCCGGTATGGCCACGGTGTTCGACGCCGGCATCGACGCGGGGCCACCCGAGCAGCCGTTCCTGATCATGGAATACGTCAACGGTGTCACGCTCGACAGCATCCTGGCTGTCCGCGGTCGGCTGCCGCTGGGCGCGGTCGCCGGAATCTGCGCGCAAACCGCAGCAGTGCTTGTGGAGGCCCACGGGCACAGGATCTTCCACCGCGATCTCAAACCATCGAACCTCATGCTCTGCGCCGACGGAACAATTCGTGTGCTCGACTTCGGCATCGCGGTCGCGCTCGACGCTGATCAAACACGCCTCACCCGGACCGGATCGGGCATCGGAACACCGGAATATATGGCGCCCGAACAGGTTCGGGGAAGCTCGGTGGTGCCGCAGACCGACCTGTATGCGCTGGGCCTGGTGATGTACGAACTGCTCACCGGCGTTCGGGCCATGCTCGGGTCGTCGGAGTTCGACACGATGTTCAACCAGATCAATACGGCACCACCGATTCTCGAGCCGGACCGTGACGAGGTGCCCGAGGAGCTGGCGGTGCTCGTGACGAGCATGCTCGCCAAGGAGCCGGCCGACCGTCCGGCGGATGCGACGACCGTGCACGGAGTACTGATGCGGTATGTCGGTGCGCTCGACGGGCTGATGGAACGTCCCGATCCGGCGAGCCCCGCACGGCTGTATGCGGCAGCCGTCGGTGCGTCCACGGCGACTCGGATCGCGATGCCCCAGAAACGGCCCGAAATCGGCGACGCGGCCCCCGCGCCCGAGTTCACCCGCGGTGATCTCGATCAGGCGATCCGCCGTGCTCGCGACCTCGCCGACGAGTCCCGTTACGTGCCCGCCATCGGAGGGTTGAAAGACTCTCTCGACGTTGCCGTGCCACAGCTCGGCGCTCGCGATGTAGACGTCGTCGACGCGCGGATTCGGCTGGCCGATCTGTGTCTGGAATCCGGTGACCATGCTCAGGCCGGCTCGCTCTACAGCGACCTGATCGACGACCTCACCGCGGAACGCGGGCCCTATGACGACCAGGTCATGTACTGCCAGCGGCAGCTCGCCACCTGCCAGGTACACAGCGGTCAGGTTCGGGCTGCGCTGACGCGACTGCGGAAATTGCACGCGCAGCTGGCGGCCTGGCACGGGGAGAGCGATGCACGAGTGGTGCAGCTGTCGGAGATGATCGCCCAGATCAGGGCGAGCGCAAGGTGATCCGATTTCGTGACCGATGACGCCGCCGCGCGGTGCACGAGGATCTGTGCGCGCGGGCCCTTGGCGCCTCACCCGCCTGCCTACGATGTCGACACTGGAACCTATGCGACGTGGACGCCGGGGAGATCGCCGAACTTGGCCTTTCCGTCGATGGATCGGAGCATGCGCGCCGTAACCACCGAGGTGGCTGCTATGAGTAGATCGTGCGCGCCCCGTGGCCTACCCTCACGCTGGACGTAGGCAAGCAGGCGCGCGTGCGCTCTAGCCGCCTCCAGCGTGTAATCCTCGACCGGGATGGTCGCGAGTATCGCGTCGACGAAGTCCTGCCGGCGCTGTCGTATCGGCTCGGTGCCGGCCCGCTCGACCCCGGTCAACAACTCCGCCGCAGTGACTGCCGCGATCACCGCGTCGTCATCGGGCCGGATCAGCTCGTCGAGCGCGGCTTGTCCACGTTCGACCGCGATCAAGAGGCGGGTGTCGAGAATTACTCGTGCCACGGATCGTCCGCCCGCAGCAGATCGCGGACACCCAGAACATCCGTCTCGAACGAGGCATCATCGTCCGGGTACCGCTCACGCCAGCCGCTCAGCGCCGCACGGATCTGCGCCCCGTTCGCCACCGGCGCCGGGCCTATTACCGCCAGTCGTCGGCCGCCCCGAGTGATCACCACAGTTTCGCCTCGCTCGGCGCGACTGAGGAGGTCGGCGAAGTTGCGGGAAGCCTCCGACGCGGACACAAGCTTCATGAGTTCAGAATATCAGATCAACTCAGATATTCTGAACTCTCTTGGCCGGCGGTGCGAAGGCATCCCCTCGTTCGGATGGCTGGGGCCGCAGCCGCACCGCCGGTATCGACTTCGATCCGCCGGGTCCGGGGTCACTGCAGGGTTTGAGCCACACCGACACCTGGTTCAATGCCGAGAAGCAGAAGAACTTCTTCCTGAACAATGGCGCGCAGGAGGTCGGTACCGGCGGTGCGAAACCCGGTGATCTCATCTACTGGGAGCACACTCAGAATGTCGACGATTACAAGCCGGGCGAGGCGCACCACACGGCAGTGGTTACCGCCGTCCTGCCCAACGGTGACATCCTCTACTCCCAGCACACCACCAACGGGAAGGACTTCAGCCTGACCGACCGGATCGGATTCTCGAATCAGGACGGCGGCACCCAGAACGTCCGGATCATCCGACCGAAGGAGACCTGGTAGTTGAAGCGCCCTGCCCTCGTATCCGCCGTTGTCTTCGTCGCCTGCTTCGCATCTGCGGTCGGGCTGCTGGTTGCGGCCGACCACAAGCTGGACGAGCGGACCGATGCCCTGCGAGCGTCGCATTGTGCGCGAAAAGTCCCGGTTCCCATCGCAGCCACAGCAGCCAGTTGGTCGGCGACGATCCTGTTGCTCGTCGCCGCGGCCGCAGCGGTCACGTTCATCGTGTCCGCAGTGCGTCTATCCTCGGTCGCGGTGAAAGTCCTCGCGATCGTCATCGCCGGCCCGGCGGTTTTGGTCAGCGCCGGTTATGCCCTGCTGGTGGGAATCTCACTGCTGCAACCGAGTACCGATGAACCCATATCGCCTCGCTACCATCCGTGCGAAGCCTTCTTCTGATAGGTCCGGGACTGCTGCAGGATCAGGTGACAGTTTCGGTCACGCGGCCTGACTGGCCGACGCGGTCATGATTGTCTCGAATTCGATCGGGGTCAAGCGGCCCAGGCCGGTTTGCCGTCGGCGCCGGTGGTAGGTCCGTTCGATCCAGGTGACGATCGCGATGCGCAGTTCCTCCCGAGCGATTTCGAATCCGATCGCGGATTATGCCCCTGCGGTCGTGCTACGCAAGCGTAGCAATCGAGGGATGGTGAACGCGTTGCGAGCCGTCGCCGACAACATCAGGAACACCGGATCGTTGCCCGCAGGTATGGTAAACCTCGTCGATCCCGATCACGAGCCGACAGTTACCACTCGCCCCCACCGCGGCGGCTTCAACTTCCTGGTTCTCATTGCGGCACAGAATAATTCTTTGCTGCTCGGCTGTCTCAGAGGTCTGCGGGATCGGATCCGGGAGTGCGGCCGTCCATGGAACGCCCTCGCGGCCCGTCGCCAGGTGACTACGGTTGGCTGTGTCTGGCGCGGCTTCCCGCCCCGGTGTCAGATGAGCCTTGTGTCCGACCGCAAATTTTGCTACCGATGGTAGCATTTATGGCATGGGTGGTAGTAAGAAGTATTCGATCAGCCTTCCGGAAGATCTCGCCGAGCAGGCTCGGGCTCATGTCGGTCCTGGCGGCTTCTCCGCCTACGTTGCCGAGGCGTTGGAGCAGCGTGTGGCGATGGACAAGCTCGGCGAGTTGGTGGCTGATTTCGAGAAGGACAACGAGCCATTGACGCGTGCGGAGATCGATGAGGCGCGGGCGGAGTTAGGTTTCGAGCGGCGTCGTCGGGGCTCCCGCGGGTCGGCTGCCTGATGCCGGATGTGCTGTTTCTCGACAGCGAGGGGTTGTCGATGCTGTATCGGAAGGATCGTCGAATGCTTGCGTGGGTGCAGGCGGCCAAAGAGGACGGCGTGCGGGTTGCCGCCACGGCGATGACGACGGTAGAAGCCGACTACAGCAAGGTTCATCCAGCCCGGATCGCATGGACACTCTCGCAGATCGACATCCACTCGGTCACCCAAGAGTTGGCGGCGCAGGCCGCCGCACTGCTGCGGGAGCACGGTCTGAGCGGTCACAAGTACGCGATCGACGCAGTTCTCGCGGCGTCGGCGCGTTCGGTGCGAGGGCTGGTCACAGTGGTGACGTCCGATCCCGAGGACATGGCGTTACTGTGCGGTCCGGAGGTCGAGATCGTGAAGGTATGAGCGCGGTTCGGTAGGCCCCCGAATGCGTTGGCCGCCTCCAGTACCACTGCCACCCCAGTCTGGCGGATCGTGGCGCGCGGTCGTTGCAATTCGGCGAACGCGTCGCCGCGCGCGGATTGGATGCATGAAATCGAGTGCCGGCCGGGTCTATTGAACCGATCAGCGACACACCTCTGGGTGCCGGCACTACCCCAGCGAGACCACCTTCGCCTGCCCGGAAACGACAATGTCGTCGCGATCGACAAGCGCGACCCGCACTTGCACCGTCTGCCCCGCCTGCAACGGCGCATCCTCACCAGCTGTTCCGACCAGCATGATCACGGCGGTATGTTGGGCTCCGTCGCAGGTGACGGCGTTCTGCGTGCCGGTGGCCGACGGACTGTTTGCGTTGGGATCGCCCACCATCGCCTTGATGCCGGCCACTCCGGCCGAGGCTTCGCAGCTGTAGTCGACCCCCACGTTGGCCGGACCGACACCACTGATGTCGATAGTGTTAGCGGCGAGAGCGGGAGCAGCGCCCGACCCAATGGCCAGCCCTATCGCCCCGAAGACAGTCACGATGAGGGCAGGACGTCGGTAGTTCCGGATAGTGACCATAAATCTCGTCCTCCTGGGTAGGGAGCTGGATAGTGGAGCACAATTCGGAAGAAACCACGGCGCTCACCGTTCCACGCATCCATGGGTTCCCTAGCTACCCCGTGGCAAACAGACTCCCGCCGATCAGGTCATTTCTGGGCTGCCGTCACGTATTCCGCCGGCGGTGGGCTCAGGTATAGATCTGCGCGGCCGGATGTGGTAGTCGACATCGCCGTGGCGGACGAGCTGCGGTACGGCCCGCGGACGGCGGTCAGTTCAGCGCCGCCGATCCAGGCCGTCACCGCACCTGTTTCCACTGGTCGCACGCTGGGCGGCTCACGGTGCACCGGCCGGCTCACCTGGAGCATCACGGTTCCGTTACGACCTCCAGTTCCGCTGGCACTGCTCACCAGCAATGAGTTCCTTCCGGTGACTCGATGCGGCCTCCTCCGGCTCGCCTTGGCATTGACATCCGCCAGTCGACTATCATGCAGTGATCGACAGAAGGTGGGTGTCCAGATGACCGAAGGGCAGAAGGCTCAGCGCCGAGTCAAGACAGTCAGGGCGATCCGCCGAAGCACAGAACTCGAGGGTTCACGCAGCACCAAAGCCACCCGCGCCGACCAGGACGCTTACGCTCGTGGGACCATCACGGCCGCCGAACTCGGGGAGCGCGTCCGTCGTCGGTATCACATCCAATAATCAGAGCAAGGGATGCCGCATCCCTGGGATACTGGCGACCCCGAACGGAACTGGCAAGGCTATTTCATCGATCACATCGGAGTCCTGAGGAACCGAGTCGGCGCACGAACTGTCGAGACACTCCAAGATGCCGAGAACGACCTCGTCGAGGCACGCATTGGTTGCGTCCGGCAAGGTGGTGTACGACTGGGCCGGAGATCTGCGGACCGTCGGCATCGAAAAGGGCAATGAATCTTTCTGCCCCCCGGCCAGCATCCGCCGACCGATGGACTATGTCGCCGCCGAGATCCACGGACTCCAGCAGCTCACGAGTGTTCCCGATGCGGAACTCCCGCGCACCGTGGCCTATCTATACGACTACGTCAACTTTGCGCATCCTTTCCGCGAGGGCAACGGCCGTGCCACACGCGAGTTCTTCGACCTCCTCCTGTCTGAACGCAGCGCCGGACTCGACTGGGAAAAGACCGACCAAAACGAGTTGTACACCGCTTGCCACACCGCGCGAGCCGACGGCAAGCTCAAAGGCTTGATCGCAATGTTCAGTGCGATTCTCGACGCTGAACCCGCATATGACTTCTGAACCGCGTCCCAGACCGGTCAAAGTCCGACCGGCGGCCCGGTGAGGATCCCGGCCTGGTGGGCACCGCTTACTGCACCACACACCCCGGGGCCTGTGGAGTGCCGGCGAAGCGGTCGGCGAGGAAGTTCATGGCGTCGAATGCTTCGCCCGCGGCGGCGCCGATGTGGGTGGGGAACGGCGAGTGGATCGCGGTGAGGGTGGCGCCCTGAGCGCAGTAGGTATCGACGAGGGAGGTGTAGCCGGCGACGGGGATCTTCTCGTCATCGATGCTGTGGTACAGGTACAGCGGGGTGTCGGGGGTGGTGCGGCCGAGTTCGTTGGGGGTGGCGGCGTTGCGGAACGCGGGCTGCGCCAACAGGTTCGGGACCGCGGCGAAGTCGTCGATGTGGGGGTCGGGGTATTTCTGTGCCAGGTCGGCACTGCAGGCGGAGGTGTCTGTGGCGAGCAGCGCGCGGCGGCCCTGGTCGTTCAGCAAGCCGGCCAGCCCGGAGTCGGGTTCGTTGCGGGCCAGCCCGAACAGGATCAGCAATGCCCCGACGGCGCCGTCGGCGCGTTCCGCCATGGCCGGGATATCGATGGGGACTCCGCCGGCGCTGGTGCCGACGATCTGCACGTCCGGTGCGTATTCGCGGCGCAACTGCGTGGCCCACAGGGTGGCGTAGGCTCCGCTCGAATATCCCCAGGCGCCGATCGGGCTCGAGGCGTCGATGCCGGCCGGTGCGAAGGAGCGTGCGGCCCGGATTCCGTCCAGGACGCCACGCCCGGATGTCACGCCGTCGAAGAGCCGGGACTGCGGCCCTTCGTAATCGCTGACCACGACGGCCCATCCGCGCCGTAGTGCGTCCGCGATGAACGGTGCGTCCTGCATGGTGCTCGCCATGTCGGTGCCGCTTGCGCCGCGCAGCGTGGACGACGGTGCGCACCGGCTGTCGAGACTGTTCTCGGGTACCTGGTACGACAACACCGGCCGTGGCCCGTTCCAGGGCACCGGTGGTACCAGCACCGTGGTCACGTTCAGCTGTGGACGCTCTTCGGAATCGGTTGTGCGATACCGTAATTGCCACGCCGACACCGGTATCGGCAGACCGAGTAGGGGGATCGTCCGCGACCCGAGGACCGCTCCGTTCGGCTGTGCCGCGAGATCGGCGGGTGCGGCATAGAAGGGATCGTCACGCGGGGGCAGCACCGCGGCCTGCGCGACCGGCATCGAGAAGGCCGCCGCCAGCATGCTCATGGCGAGCGCGAGGATCGCAAGCCATGGCCGACCGATCCGCTGCCGGATCGCTGGTTGCCGGGGCGCGCCGTCGACGGGCAGGCCAGGCGCATCGGTAGCTGCGCGGCACGCATTTTTCCGATATGTCGATGACGTATTCCCGGATTCCATCGCGCCTCCCGCGTCCGACTATCCGACTCGCAGGCAAGGCAAGCCCGCGCTGACCGGTCACACCGTTTGGGTTCAGATCACGATAACATCACGACTTCACATTCGCAGCTGAAAATTTTCTGAGATTGTTATCCAAGCCCAAAAGCGGGAAAGGCGGATGGGCCGCGCGGACGCCAAAGCTTGATCTTGATAGACATGTTGGGCAATTGCTTGGCGATACTCTGCTATCGCGCCGTTCTGTGAGCCGTTCACGTCAGAGATCCCAACAAAACTTGATGTCAGAGGCTCAACCCCGATGTGACCGGGGCAAATATGGGTGGCGCACTTCGAAAACTTTGCTCCGCCTAGCCATTGCCAGCAAATGGCAGTAGGGTCGCGGTTCGAGATACCGAAAATGACTGTGATGCGGAAACGTGATGCGCACACGGAGATCACGGGCAGGAGATGTGATGCCGATACCGGGGATTCGAGGGCTCGTGCTGGGGGCCATATCGGCAGCCGTATTCGCCACATTGCCCATGGGACTGGCAAGCGCCGATCCGGTCGATGACGTCCCGCGTGGGCTGGAGTCGTTCTATCAGCAGCAGCTGGACTGGAAGCCGTGTAACGACGCGGTTCTCGATGGGGTGGGGGCTCAGTGCGCGGGTGTTGTCGTACCGCTCGACTACAACCGACCGGACGCACGCACGCTGACGGTAGCGATCTCGCGTATCCCGGCCACCGACCCGGACCGCAGACGCGGGATCATGCTGTCCAATCCCGGCGGTCCCGGCGGTCCGGGCCTGAGCATGATGGCCGACCTGCAGGATCGGCTCACCCCGGATGTCCGGGCCCAGTACGACCTGATCGGCATGGACCCGCGTGGTATCGGCCGATCGGACCCGATGAAATGTGCGCTGCCGCTGCCCACCATGTTGTTCTCGGCCGGCTTCGACGCCTTCGGTTACGCCCGCGACGCCACCCTGGCCGCCGCGTTCGCGGCCTCCTGCGTAGCGCCCGATCCAGCGAAAGCCCAGTCCATCACCACCCGCAATACCGCCCGGGACATGGATGTCATCCGCAGCGCATTCGGCGAACCAAAGCTCAACTATTACGGCGGCTCCTACGGCACCTACCTGGGCGCCGTGTATATGCAGATGTTCCCGCAGCGCAGTGACCGGATCGTGCTGGACAGCGCCATCGACCCGGACCGCTACTGGATCGGCACGTACCAGGACATGGGCGCCGTCAACGAGGCTGGGCTCGACGACTGGGCGACCTGGGCGGCCGGCCACGACGCCGACTACCACTTCGGGAGCAGCGGACCGCAGGTCCGAGCCTTTGTCGAGGACATGATCCGAAGTGCCGCAACGCATCCGGTCATCGGTAGCGGCTTTCTCATCGATGAACACACGGTACCGATGATGCTGCTGGCGCTGCTGTCGAATCCGCAGAAGAACGCCAACCTCGCCGAGGTCGTGCGGATGGCAGCCGACGCAGTGTCCGGCCTGCCCGTCGACCTGGAGCAGCTGAAAGCGAAGATCAGCGGCCCCGTTCAGATGGACGCCTCGAGCATGGCCGCAGTCCTGTGCGGCGACAAAGCCGCACCCCGAGATCCGGCCTGGTATCGCCGCAACATCGAAAGCGTCCGGGCGAGCCAACCGGTGTTCGGCGCGTTCGCGAACAACATCACCGCGTGCGCGTTCTGGCCGGACCCGATCGAGCCACCTACCGTTGTGCACAACTCGACACCAGCCCTGATCCTGCAGGCGACCCGCGACACCCGCACCCCCTACCAGCACGGCGTTGCGCTGCACCGGGACCTGACCGCGTCACGAATGGTCACGCTGGCAGATACCCGCGTGCACGGCGTCCTTCGCGCCGATCTGAGCCAATGCGTGAACGACATCGTCAACACCTACTTCAGTGATGGCACCCTCCCCGATACCGACCTGACCTGCCAGCGCGACTCCAGCCATATCCCCGACTGATCGTCCGCAGCCCCGTCCGCTTGCACGCCGACATGGGGACGACACTGCCGAGCCGCGTCGATGGATACACGAGCGGGGCATCGTGGTATGGATTGCTCGTAAGATATCGAGTCGTCCGAGCGCCTGAGCCGTCAGAGATTGGCCATTCGAGCGCACCCGTTTTGACGGCGCTGTCAATCCAACGGCTCTATCCCACTTGTATTTACAGTCCCTGGTTGACCGGATCGACAGGCATGGAATCGCTTCCGCTGCTGAAAGGGTCCCCGAGGCGATCGCAACGAGGTGGGCCTGGCTGAGCTTTCCCGCGGCGTTGCCTTCGCGCGCGTTTCCGTGGCGAGAACCCAGCCCGGGCTCGGCATCCAGTGCGACCGCGAGGCCCGAAATCCAGGTAGTCGATGAGATCCCGTTCGGTCAGCGTGCTGCCTGGGCGCACCTTTTCGCTGCCCATCAACCGATCTCGACCGGCGGTCTCGGCGCGGTCGACCCTGCCGGGCGGGCGGCGCGGCTGAGCGGGTCGCGCGTCCCGCGATATCGCCACGACGGGTTGCTTTCGAACTCTTCCGGAAATGGCCGTCCCCGTTCGGCGAGTTCTCCGAACGGGGACGAAACCGGTATTCATGGAAGCTCGGACGCGCAGCGCGAAGAGCTATCTCATTTGGCGGAAAAACGGATGAATCTTCATAGTTCACCCGCCGTGTCTACTCGACTCGGCGAATGAACTTTCTGATCATGGCAAATTTAATGCAATAGCGCGCAATCGACGATGATCGGCGTATCGGCACAACAGAAATCCGGCCCGATAGGCGACACGGGCGGACGAAGCGGTGATCTACCGAGACCGGATCAGGCGGCGGGCTTGGGCTGGTTCAGGTCCTTGACGCCGGTGATCACATCGATGATGTTGACGATGGCGTGGGTGCCGCCGTCGACCGCCGAACTGCCCGAGTCGAGCATCGCGGAACCAGAGGAAGAACCAGCGGAACCCGTGGACGAGCCGCCTCCGGCCGAACCCGAGCCCGCGGAGCCGGTGGCGGGGGACTGGGCGGCGGAGGCTACCGCGACCGGGCCGAAGAACAGGGTGGCGGCGGAGACGGTGGTGGCGGCGACGGCCAGGGCCTTGCGAGAGAACATGTACGTGCTTCCTTTCACAGATGGATAACGACGCCATCACGGGCGCACCACAAATGTAATGATGAAGACATCCTCAGATCAATGATCTGACTGTGCTATTAATCACGGTTAACAGTTAGCTAACTGAATATTGTGCTGAGGTAACGCAAGTTGATCTTAATCTCAGGCTCGAATCCGAAGATCAAATTCGGCCAATTTTTTCCGGCGGTGGCCGCGTATCTGCGTGTGGCGTACCCGATTTCGCGGCCAACGCTCGATCCCGGCGCGGCACGATCAAGCCTCCTGCCGCCGGGAATTCGTCGAGTAAGTGGGGTTGTGAGCTCGGCCGGCGGCGCGCACGGGTCGGACACCCATCGGTCGATACATGACACCTGGCATCCGGCCGAGGGGGCGTGCGGTGTCGAGGGGTCTGGGTGCAGGTAGTTGGCGCGATGGTGATGATGCGGTGAGGTCAGTCGTCTCGTTCCAAAAGGAAGGCGGGCGGCTTGTTTGGGGTCCATGAGGTTGGACCAGACTTGTTCGGCGGGCATGAGTTCGCGTTCGGGCAGTGACGATTCAGGGAACCAGCCGTCGGGTGCGCATCCGGGGACTCGGTGCAGGATAACCGCGGTTAGGTCGGTCGGGACCGATCCGGTGATGCGGATGGCCACATAGGTTTCGTGGCCGTCGTCGGCGCGTACCTGGACCCCGAGGCGGAACCCGGCCAGGTCGACGGCGTGTTCGTGGCCGTCGTGCAATGACCCGACGATGAGGTCGATGATCAACTTGTTCAGGCGTAGGGCGAAGCGGGTCGCCGCTTCGATGCGGTAACGATCGTGATCGTCGGCGCTTGGCAGGAGATGTCGGCTGTAGGTGTCGGTGGTGACCGGTTTGTCGTGGGCGGCGTTGTAGCGCTGCCGAGCGGTGCGGCATTCCTGCTGCAGGACTGCGTAGAAGTCGTCGCCCGAACCGTCCTGCCTGATCCCGGCGCAGACGAGCCAAGCCGTAATCTCGGTGTCTGGCGCGTCGCAGTAGACGGCGCCACGCCAGCGGTTCACCTTGACTTGAAAAGGATTGTGTCGTCGATCGCGCGGATCCGCTCATGCGGGATGTCGGGGTTGGCGAATTGTTCGTGCGCTTTGGCCAGTATCGGGTGGTCGATTCGGTCCAGTGGGATGTTGGCGGGTGGGACGGGCAGACCCAGGTATTCGCGCAGGCAGTGCGTTGGCCGTATGGTCATCGCGCTATTCCTCCCAGTCGCCCACGCCGCCGAGTTCTTCGATCCGTTCTGTGGGCAGGCCGGTCAGCATGGCGACGCTCGCGGTGAGCGATCCGTCGAGAACCTTCATCGACTCGATCATGCCGCGGCGAATCTCTTCCCTTTTCTGTTCCAGATACGCTCGGCTGGCTTCCGCGACGAACTCCTTCTTTGTCATGCCGAGGAAGTGTGCTGCCTGGGAGATGAGTTCATCGGTAGCTGGGTCGACTTTCAAGGGTGCTGGTCGCTTGGGTGCACCGGTGGCTGATGTGGTCATACTGTGCCTCCTGGGACCATGGTACCCAAGTACCCTATGTACCCAGCCTCGTCGAACGCATACGGTCCGCCGCCACATGTCCGTCCTGGAGCCGGGCCGTCCTGGTGACCGGAACGCGAGCGGTGGAGGAAGTCAACGAGCGCCGGCTCAGTCTGCGGCACTCGGAGACAGGCCAGACGTTCAACCGTCAGATCGACGAACTCATCGCCCAGAGCGTTAGGGTCGGTGCCTGCGTCAACGCCGCTCGTGCCGACGGCGCCGAGGACGAACTCAGGTCCCGGGGCATCGACCTGCAAGTAGCTCGCGACAACTTCCTCCGCTGGACGCTCGAACGCGCGACCGTCATCACTTTCTGATCCGGACACAGCTCGTGGACATCCATCCATGAAACGCGAACCGGGCCGAATCGCTCTGTGTGAGAGAGTGATTCGGCCCGGTATCGGTTCAGGGGATTACACCGTCGGTTCGAACGCTTCGGCGATGATCTCCGCCTGTTCCACCGCGTGCACCTTGCTCGATCCCGAGGACGGGGCCGACATCGCGCGGCGGGAGATGCGGCGGAGTTTGGCGAAGCGGGCCGGGAGGGTCTCCGGGAGGTTGAGGCCGAAGAAGGGCCAGGCGCCCTGGTTGGCCGGTTCCTCTTGGACCCACGCCAGATCGGTGGCGTTGGGGTAGCCCTCCAGGGCCTCGTTCAGGCGGCGGGCGGGCAGCGGGTAGAGCTGCTCGATCCGGACGATGGCGACGTCTTCGCGCTTCTGCTTGGCCTTTTCGGCGGCGAGTTCGTAGTAGAGCTTGCCGCTGGTCATCAGGATGCGCTTGACCTTGGCGCGGTCGCCGATGCCCGTCTCGTAGGCGGGTTCGTCGAAGACCGAGCGGAACTTGCTCTCGGTGAAGTCCTTCAGGTCCGAGACCACGGCCTTGTTGCGCAGCATCGACTTCGGGGTGAAGACGATCAGCGGGCGGCGGATGCCGTCGAGTGCGTGGCGGCGCAGCAGGTGGAAGTAGTTCGCCGGGGTGGAGGGCACCGCGACGGTCATCGAGCCCTCCGCGCACAGCTGCAGGAAGCGCTCGATGCGGCCGGAGGTGTGGTCCGGGCCCTGGCCTTCGTGGCCGTGCGGCAGCAGCAGCACCACGTCGGACAGCTGGCCCCACTTGGCCTCACCGGAGGAGATGAACTCGTCGATGATCGATTGCGCGCCGTTGACGAAGTCACCGAACTGCGCCTCCCACAACACCAATGCGTCGGGGTTGCCCAGGGAATAGCCGTATTCGAAACCGACGGCGGCGTATTCGCTCAGCGCGGAGTCGTGCACGGCGAACCAACCGGGGTTCTCGCTGCCGATGTTGTGCAGTGGGGTGTACTCCCCGGCGGACTTGCGGTCGATGATCACCGCGTGCCGCTGGGTGAACGTGCCGCGGCGGGAGTCCTGGCCGGTCAGGCGCACCGCGCGACCCTCGTCGATCAGCGTGCCGAACGCGAGCAGCTCGGCGAAGGCCCAGTCGACCTTGCCTTCGTACGCCATCTCGCGACGCTTCTCCAGCACCGGCTTGACGCGCGGGTGCACGTGGAAGCCATCGGGAACGTTGAGGAAGGCGTCGCCGATCCGCTGCAGGACGGCCTTGTCCACGGCGGTCACGACCGTCGCGGGCACCGGCTGGTCGCCCTCGACCGACTCGCTCGGTTCCGGCGAGTACTTCTCCAGCTCGCGGACCTCGTTGAACACCCGCTCCAGCTGGCCCTGGTAATCGCGCAGGGCGTCCTCGGCCTCTTTCAGCGAGATATCGCCACGACCGATCAGGCTCTCGGTGTACGCCTTGCGGACCGAGCGCTTGGTGTCGATGACGTCGTACATGTACGGCTGGGTCATCGACGGGTCGTCGCCCTCGTTGTGGCCGCGGCGGCGGTAGCAGATCATGTCGATGACGACGTCCTTGCGGAACTTCTGCTTGAAATCGACCGCCAGGCGGGCGACCCAGTCGCACGCCTCCGGGTCGTCGCCGTTGACGTGGAAGATCGGTGCGCCGATGAACTTCGCGATGTCGGTGGAGTACTCGGTGGAGCGGCTGTTCTCCGGCGAGGTGGTGAAGCCGATCTGGTTGTTCACCACGATGTGGATGGTGCCGCCGACCCGGTAGCCGCGCAGACCCGACAGGTTCAGCGTCTCGGCGACCACGCCCTGACCCGCGAACGCGGCGTCACCGTGCAGCATCAGCGGCACGACCGAGTAGCCCGCCGGGCCGTCGCCCTTGTTCAGCAGGTCCTGCTTGGCGCGTACCAGGCCCTCCAGGACCGGATCGACCGCTTCCAGGTGCGAGGGGTTGGCGGTGAGCGAGACCGCGATCTCGTTGTCGCCGAACATCTGCAGGTACGTGCCCTGCGCGCCGAGGTGGTACTTCACATCGCCGGAGCCGTGCGCCCCCGCCGGGTTCATGTTGCCCTCGAACTCGGTGAAGATCTTCGAGTACGGCTTGCCGACGATATTGGCCAGCACGTTGAGGCGACCGCGGTGCGGCATGCCGATGACGACCTCGTCGAGACTGTGTTCGGCGCACTGGTCGATCACCGCGTCCATCATCGGGATGACGGCTTCGGCGCCCTCCAGCGAGAAGCGCTTCTGCCCGACGTACTTGGTCTGCAGGAAGGTCTCGAAGGCCTCCGCGGCGTTCAGCCGGTTCAGGATGTACTTCTGTTGCGCGACCGTCGGCTTCGCGTGCTTCTGCTCGACGCGGTCCTGGATCCACTGCAGCTGCTCGGGATCGAGGATGTGGGTGTACTCGACGCCGATGTGGCGGCAGTAGGCGTCGCGCAGGATGGACAGCACGTCGCGCAGCTTCATCCGATCCTGGCCGTGGAAGCCCGCGACATCGAACGTGCGGTCCAGATCCCACAAGGTCAGGCCGTGCTGGGTGACGTCCAGGTCCGGGTGGCTGCGGAACTTGTCCTTGACCAGGCGCAGCGGGTCGCTGTCGGCCATCAGGTGCCCGCGGTTGCGGTAAGCGGCGATCATCTCCAGCACGCGGGCGCTCTTGTCGACGCCGCGTTCGCGGACGTCCTTGCGCCAGCGGACCGGCTCGTAAGGCACACCGAGGCCGTGGAAGATCTCGTCGTAGAACTCGTCGGAGATCAGCAGTTGGTGGATGGTGCGCAGGAAGTCGCCGGACTCCGCGCCCTGGATGATGCGGTGGTCGTAGGTGGAGGTCAGCGTCATGAGCTTGCCGACGCCGAATTCGGCGATGCGCTCGTCGCTCATGCCCTGGAACTCGGCGGGGTACTCCATCGCGCCGGCGCCGATGATCGCGCCCTGACCGTTCATCAGGCGCGGTACCGAGTGCACGGTGCCGATGGTGCCCGGGTTGGTCAGCGAAATGGTCACGCCGGAGAAGTCCTCGGCGGTCAGCTTGCCGTCGCGGGCGCGGCGGACGATGTCCTCGTAGGCGGTGTGGAACTGCCCGAAGGTCATCGTCTCGCAACCCTTGATGGCGGCGACGACCAGCGAGCGGCTGCCATCCTTGCCGGGGAGGTCGATCGCGAGGCCCAGGTTGGTGTGCGCCGGGGTGACCGCGTTCGGTTTGCCGTCGATCTCGGCGTAGTGCCGGTTCATGTTGGGGAACGCCCTGACCGCCTGCACGATGGCGTAGCCGAGCAGGTGTGTGAAGGAGATCTTGCCACCCCGGGTACGGGCGAGGTGGTTGTTGATGACCAGGCGGTTGTCGATCATCAACTTGGCCGGGATGGCGCGCACGCTGGTCGCGGTGGGGATGCTCAGCGAGGCAGCCATGTTCTTCGCCACCGCCGCGGCGGCGCCGCGCAGCACCTTGGCCTCGTCGGTGGCGGTGTCGGCAGGCTTCGGGCCGGAGGTGGGCGCGGCGTTCGACGTGGGTGCCGGGGTGGTCTGCGGGGCGCGGGCGGTCACCGCCGCGGGCTTCGGGGCGGGTGCCTTCGGGGCCGCGGGCGCAGGGGCCGCGGCAGGCTTGGCGACAGCGGGCCCGGGGGCTGGGGTGACCGCGGCCGCAGCGACAGTCGGCGCGGGTGTGGGGGCGGTCTGGCTGTTGCCGGAATCACCACTCGCGTCGGGAGTGTAGTCGGCTAGGAACTCATGCCAGCTCTCGTCGACGGAAGATGGATCCTGTTTGAACTTCTGATACATCTCGTCGACCAGCCATTGGTTCTGACCGAACTGGGAAGTTGAGCTGCTCACAGCAGGTGTTCGCCTCATTTCATTCTTCGCGCTGCGACGTTTGCGACGTGCCCGGCACGCCGATCAGCGGATGCGCGCCGATGCGCCCTATCAGAGGATAGGCCCAGCAGCGAATCGGCCGATTCACGGACCACCCGACACCCCCGACCTAATAGGTGACGACTCGTCAGCACCCGAGAATATTCCCTCGGATTCGCGGGCCGCTGCCCAGAGCCGGGAATACGGTCCGCCGGCGGCCAGGAGCTCGGCGTGCGGACCGTATTCCACGATCCGTCCGTGGTCGACCACGGCGATCCGATCGGCGCGCGCGGCGGTGCCGAGCCGGTGCGCGACGATCACCGTGGTGCGATCACGGCTCAGCGATCGGCTCGCTGCCAGCACCGATGCTTCGGTTTCCGGATCGAGCGTCGCGGTGGCCTCGTCGAGCAGCAGCAAATCCGGAGCGACCAGTTCGGCGCGGGCCAGCGCGATCAGTTGACGCTGCCCGGACGACAGACCACGGCCGCGTTCGCCGACCGGCTGGCGCATCCCGAGCGGGAGGGCGGCGATCATGGCGGTCGCGCCCACCGCGGCAGCGGCCGCAGCGATCTCCGCGGCGGTCGCGGATGGTTTCCCGAATGCAATGTTGCTCGCCACGTCGCCGGTGAACAGGTGAGCTTCCTGCGGGACGATGCCGAGCCGCGAGCGGTAGTCGCCGAGGCGGTAGTCGCGGATATCGGCGCCGTCCACCCGGATCGCACTGGATGCCGGGCCGTGGTCACCGTTGTGCTTCGACTCGGCGGTCCGGTGCGCGGCGCCGTTACCCGAGGACTCGATCGGACCCGGCGCTGCGATATTCGGGGAACTGATATGCGGGGGACTGATAGGCGGGGAACTGATATGCGGGGGACTCGGCTCCGGCGGATGCCCGCCGGAATGGTTCGACTCGTCCCGAGGCAGGTCGTAGAGACGCGCCAGCAACTTCACGACGGTCGACTTGCCCGCGCCGGTCGGCCCGACCAGCGCCAGGCTGGAACCCGCCGGTATCTGCAGGGAAACGTCGTCCAGGGCCGGAACGCGGGCGCCCGCGTATCGGAACCGGACGTGGTCGAAGGCCACATCACCGCGCAGCCCCTGCTCGATCGGCACCGGGTCGGCCGGATCGGCGGTGATCGAGGACGGTGTGCGCAGCAGGTCCGCGATCCGGCGCAGGCCGACCCGGGCCTGCTGGTAGCCGTCGAAGACCTGGGAAAGCTGCAGGATCGGACCGAACAGCAGTTGCAGATACAGCACGAACGCGACCAGCGTCCCCGCGCTGGTCGCACCCGCGGCGACCTCGCGCGCACCGAAGTACACCACCGCGGCCAGCGCCAGGTCCGCCCAGCCGACGACGAACGCGAAGTACAGGGCGATCGCCCGCTGTGACCGCACGCGGCTGTCGCGATAGCGCTGCGAATACTCGGCGAAGCGGCGGGCCGCGCGGGGTTCGTGCCGGCTCGCCTGGATCGCGCGCAACCCCGTGACGTTCTCCTGGAAATCTGCGTTGACCACCGACACGTGCTCCCGCGAGACGGTGTAGGCGATGGCGGCGACCCGCCGGAACAGCACCGTCGCCAGCACCAGGGCGGGCACCGTCGCCAGCACGACGGCCGCCAGCGAGACATCGATGACCAGCAACGCGACCGCGATGCCGACCAGCGTCAGCAGACCGACGAGGGTGGTCGCCACCCCGGTCTGCAGGAACGTCGACAGCGCGTCGATGTCGGTGGTCATCCGGGTCATGATCCGCCCGGACAGCTCGCGTTCGTAGTAATCCAGCCCGAGTCGCTGTAGATGCGCGAAGCTGCGCACCCGCAAGGCGAACAGCACTCGTTCCCCGGTGCGGGCGGTCAGCACGGTGGTCGCCGCGCCGACCAGCCAACCCGCCGCGGCCAGGGCCGTGCCGAGCAGCGTCGCGCGGACCAGCGCCGCCGCATCGTCGCCCAGCACGCCGCCGTCGATCGCGTAGCGCACCAGCGGCGGGAACGCGACGCCGATCAGCGCGTCAGCCGCCAGCAGCGCCATGACCGTCAGTACGAGCCGGCGCACCGGGCGCAGCATGCGGCGCAGCCCGAAGCGTGGATCGGGGTCGCGGAAACGCTGTGCGTCCAGACCGGGCTGCTCGGTGGCCGGTGGCAAGCGCTCGATGGTGCGGCGCAGTTCGGGGGTCTCACTCACACCGGTCGCGGCGCGGGCGAAGCGGCCGCTGCCGGCCGGGGCCGGCGCCTGCCCGTTCCCCGCGCCGGACCGGATGTCCGGCGCCGGTGCGACGTGTCCGGCGGGTGCGGGCAGCCTGATCACCCGGTCGGCGTGGGCCAGCGTCGACTCCCGATGCGCCAGGATCAGCGTGGTCCGTCCGCCGCGGTCGGGCAGCGCGTCGAAGATCGCCGCCTCGGTCACCGCGTCCACCGCCGAGGTGGCGTCGTCGAGCACCAGGATGCGCGGGCGGGCCAGGAGGGTCCTGGCCAACGCGATCCGCTGCCGCTGGCCGCCGGAGAGGGTCAAGCCGCGCTCGCCGACGACCGTGTCGTATCCGTCGGGTAGTTCGGCGATGAACTCGTCGGCCGCGGCCTGCTCGGCCGCCTGCCTGATCTCCTCGTCGGTGGCCTCCGGCCGCCCGAGCGCGATGTTCGCGGCGATCGTGTCGGAGAACAGGATGGGGTCGTCGAAGACGACGCCGATGGCGGCGCGCAGGTCGGCGGCGCGCAGGTCGGCGATGTCGACTTCGACGGCGTCCGCCGTGGCCGGCGCCCCGTGCCCGGCGCTGCGGTGCGGGCACGCCGGATCGGCCTCGGTGAACAGCCGGATGCGGCCGGAGTCCGGCGCGTAGAACCGGGGCAGCAGCAGGGCGAGGGTGGATTTGCCAGCGCCCGCGGGCCCGATGACGGCCACCGTCTCGCCGGGCCGTACCCGCAGGTCGAGTTCACGCAGAACGGGCTGATCGGGATCGAAACCGAAGCTCAGCGCGTCGAATTCGATGCCGAGCGGGCCGCCCGGCAGCTCGACCGGACGGTCCGGCTCGGCGACCACCGGCGCGGTGTCGATCACCTGGAACACCCGTTCGGCCGCGGCCCTGGTCAGCTGGGCCATCACGATCACCGACGACAGAATGCGCGCGGTGCCCGTCATGACAGCGACGTACGCGGCGAACGCGACGAAGGTGCCGACGCCGATGCTGCCGTGCAGCGCGAGCACCCCGCCGATCGCGATGACCGCGACCATGCCCAGTTGTGGAATCGACGCGACCGTCGGCGCGAACCCGGCGTCGATCCTCGCGGCGCGCATCCGTTCCGCGAACAGCGTGCGGCCGTGGCGTTCCAGCAGATCGACCATCCGGGCTTCCTGACCGAAGCCCTTCACCACCCGCACCCCGGTGACGGTCTCCTCGACGTGCTGGGCGAGGTCGGCGGCGCGCTGCTGGGCCGACCAGGTCGCCGCGTGCAGCCGCGGGCGCACCCGATACACCACCAGACCGATCGCGGGCACCACCAGCAGCGCGACGGCGGCCAGCGGTGGCGAGAGCCAGATCATGACCCCGGCGGCGAGCGCGAACTCCAGCAGCGCCATGCCCGACAGCGGCGTCATCGCCATCAGGCCCTGGACCAGCTGCAGATCGGTGATCGACCGGGACACCACCTGCCCGGTGCGCAGGGTGTCCTGCCCGATGCCGTCGAGTCGTTGCAAGGAACCGAGGAGATTCACGCGCAGCGCGTGCTGCACGTCCAGCGACAGCCGTCCGGCCAGCAGGCGACGCCCGAATCCGGCTGCGGAGCGGCTGAGGGCCAGCAGCACGAACAGGCCCGCGACCGCTCCGATCGCCGCCGTGTCACCGACGCCGGCGGCGTCGATGGCCTTTTTGGTCAGCAATGGCCCGGCTGTCTCGATGACCGCTCCGCCGAGGACTGCCGCCGCGATGCCGGAGAGCACGCCGCGGTGCGGCCGGCACTCGGCCCACAGCCTGCGTATCCATCCCGGTCTGCCGCCCCCGTCCACTTCGCTCGCTCGCCCCCTTTGCCGTACCGCGTTCTTCATCGACGGTACCGACACCCACCGACAGGCCGTTGTTCCCGGGTGGGCTCAGGTCACAGGTCGCGGGTGCGTAGACTCCACCAGCTCGCGGCGCCCGAGCCGATGGTCCACAGCAGCAGGACCACGATGGCCGCCGGAGTGGGGGCGAGGAAATCGGCGTCCGGGAAGGAGCCGACGGCCACGGTGGCGACGGTGGCCGAGACGGGAAGCAGGGTCACCACGCCCGGAATGCCGAGACCGTGGGCGAGCAGCCACAGCAGAGGTTCGGCGACCACGATCCAGCCGAGCAGCAAGCCCATCGCCTTCGCCGAGGAACGCGCCAGGATGCCCGCGCTCGCGCCGATCAGCGACCAGCAGACCGCGGCGAGCAGCCCGCCGCCGAGCACGGCGAACAGCTCGGCGGTGACGGTGATCTTGTGGCGGCCGACGCCGAATATCCCGCCGAGCGCGACCAGTTCCACCGCCACCACGGCCACCGCCGCGCAACCCGCGATGACCAGGAATTTCGCGGCGGCCAACCGGTCGCGGTCGGCAGTGAACAGCGCACTCACCGCCATCGTGTGGTACCGGTACTCGGCGCCGGTGCCCACTGCTCCGAAGACGGCCGCGGCCAGCACGACCACCGCGAGAGCGACATACAGCCCGATCGTCGCGGCGCCGGTGGCGGGCTGGCCGCGCGGGTCCGGCGGTCCGGCCAGGCTCGCCGACGCGATGCTCGCGATCAGCGCGATCGCGAGGACGGCGCCCGCGAACAGTTGGCCGCGCGGGATCGTGACGACCTTGCGGATCTCGGAGTTGAGGTTCGGCACCAGGTCCGTGGGCAGAATGGCGATCATCGTGGGATTCCGTAAGGCAGCGGCGACGGTTGCCGGCCGCCGGGCGCGGCGAGGCCGGGATAGTGCGGTGCGGGCGCGGCGGCGGGTCTGGTCAGCGACGCGAGCACTCGGTCGGGGTGGATGGGGTCGGCGACGATGCTGTCGATGCGCACCTTCGCCGCGGTGGCGGCGGCCCGGATCTGCGCCTCGGTCGCCTCGGCGACGGCGAGGCGACCGTCCGGACGGATCACCGCGTCGGTGAACCCTTGCGCCGCAAGCATGGTCGCCAGCCCGATGGGCGGGGACGCCGCGACCACCAGCCGGTCGGGGTGTCCGCGCCGCAACCGCGCCGGGCTGCCCTGGAACACCACCGTGCCCTCGCTCAGCACGATCAGGTGGTCCGCGCCGGGCAAGACGGCGGCGAGGCTGTCGCTGGACAGCACGGCGCTGCCGCCGCGGCGCGTGTGCCCGCGCAGAAATTCCGGCAACCAGCCGCGTTCGGCGGCGTCCAGGCCGTCCATCGGATCGTCGAGTACCAGCAGCGGAGGATCGCCGAGCAATGCGGTGGCCAGCGCGAGCCGGGTCTGCTGCCCGGTCGACATGCGGCCGATTCTCGTCGCGGCGTATTCGCCCAATCCCACGAGTTCGAGCACTTCGCCCACCCGTGCGTTGCCGACGCTTGCCGCGGCCGCGTAGATCAGCAGGTGATCGCGGGCCGTCCGAGCCGGATGCAGCCCGCGCGGCGCGAGCACACCGCCGACCATCCGCGCGGAACCCGCGGCGGCGGGCCGCGCCGAACCTGGTCCACCCACGGACGCGGTGCCGGAAGTGGGGTCGACGAGGCCGAGCAGCACCCGCAGGATGGTGGTCTTGCCCGCCCCGCGCGGACCGACCAGCGCCGCAGTGGTGCCGGAAGGCACGGTGAAGCTCACGTCCGTGACGGCGATCGCCGAGTCGTACCGCTTGGTCAAGCCCCGGACCTCGAACGCGACCGCACGCACGCCGCTCACCGTGGCGTCGTCGGCGGTTGTGGCTGCGCCGGAGGTTGTGGCTGCGCCGGTGGTTGTGGCTGCGCCGGATCGATCATGGTGAGCGGATCGGCCTCGATGATCAGCTGCCGGTCGGCCGGCCACGTCGCCGGTGGTGGCCCGAATGCGTTGCGTGCGTTCGTGATCGTAGCCTTGCCGAGCGCGCGGTTGCCCGCGCCGCCGATCACGGCGCCGATGCCCGCGGGGAGCACCTTGCCCGCCATCAACGCGGCGCGCTTGGTGATGAACCGGATGATGAACCGCTTCAACAGCGAATCGTTCATGCTCGACAGCCCCGGAATCCGGTTGGCGAATGTCGCGCCCCAGTTCTTCGCGGAGGAACCGACCGTTTTCTGCACGATCTCCATGCCGCTCTCGCCCAGCACGACGGCCAGCACCAGTGCCCTGCGCTGCTGTTGATCCTGCGGCGAAATACCGTGCACCGCGGCCACCGCGAGGGTGAACACCGCCGACGCCTCCATGAAGAAGGTGGTTTCCGCGCTCACCGCGGCGATCGCGGCGACGGTCCCGACGCCGGGGAGCGCGGCGGTCGCGCCGACCGCGCTGCCGCTGCCGGTGACGGCGAGCAGGTACTGCTTCTCCAACCGCTCGATGACCTGCGCGGGGCTTTCCTCGGGATGCGAGCGCCGGATCCGGTCCACGTACTTGGCGACCGCGGGCGCCTGCAGGCGGGACCCGGTATCGAGCAGCTCGACCACCGTCTTCTCGAACGCGCCTTTGGGCATCGGCGGCATCCTCCTCTTCCGGTCTGCTGGGTTGAACTGTATGGCACCGGTTTGCCGTCAGCTCGTCATGACAACGAAGTACCCAGGCCGATCGGTTCCACTGGCGGGGTCAGGCAGGAGCTCGCACCACGGGTACGCGCTCGGCCGGCAGTGGCGGGGGCGGCGGGGTGCCGTCGCCGAATGGCCGACCGCCCAGGGCCTGTCTGCCGTGCGGGGCCGACCAATTCGCCAGGTCTGGTCCCTTCGGGACGATTCCGGTCGGGTTCACGTCCCGATGCACGACGTAGTAGTGCGTCTTGATCTGCTCGAAGTCGATGGTGTCGCCGAAGCCGGGGGTTTGATACAGATCGCGCGCGTAAGCCCACAGCACCGGCAGCTCGGTGAGTTTGGACCGGTTGCACTTGAAGTGCCCGTGGTAGACGGCGTCGAAGCGCACCAGCGTGACGAACAGCCGCACGTCGGCCTCGGTGATCGTGTCGCCGACCAGATAGCGTTGTGTGGCAAGGCGTTCGGAGAGCCAGTCCAGCCGGTCGAACAGCCGGTCGTAGGCGGCGTCGTAGGCGTCCTGCGCGCCGGCGAACCCGCACCGGTAGACGCCGTTGTTGATGTCACGGAACACGGCGAGGTTCACCTCGTCGATCTCGGCTCGCAGCGGTTCGGGGTACAGCTGCGGCGCGCCGGGCCGGTGGTGTTCGGTCCATTCGGTGGAGAAGTCCAGTGTGATCCGCGCGTAGTCGTTGGTGACGACCTGCCCGGTCGGCACATCCACGATGGCGGGCACCGTGATGCCGCGCGGGTAGTCCGGGAACCGGGCCAGGTAGGCGTCGCGCAATCGGGGAATGCCGAGCACCGGGTCGACGCCGTCGGCATCCAGGTCGAAAGTCCAGCTGAATTTGTCGTGCGTGGGACCGCACAGGCCGAGCGAGAGCACCTGTTCGAGTCCGAGCAGGCGACGCACGATCAGCGTCCGGTTCGCCCACGGGCAGGCCCGCGCCGCCACCAGCCGGTAGCGCCCCGGCTCGACCGGATAGCCGTCGCGGCCGTCGGCCGTGATTCGGGTGGTGATGTAGTTGGTGTCCCTCTTGAACTCGCCGGGCTCGACGTAGGAACCGCTTGCACTTGCCGACTCGGTCACGTGGACAGTTTTGCAGATCGAGGTCTCGGGCGGCGGGATGAGCCGAACGAAGGCGACCGCCTGGAACACGACGGCACCGACAACGGCGTACAACTGGCGGCCTGACGTTTGCCGCTGCCGCGCAACCTGTTCGATCGCGCGATGCTGCTCGCTGATATCGCACGGGTCCTGCGCGCGTCCGCTGACGGCCCGACGAAGACGTGACGACCGAGCAGATCATCGCGGCATGGCGTTGCGGCGGTGTGCCACAGATGGATTCGGTGCCGCCCGAGGCGCCCGGCGCTCGGTTCGGCACTGATGATCCCGAAGGCGCCGCGCGCGATTTCCGCCGAGGTGCCGCACCGGTCGGTGACATCGCAGCCGGTGACATATCGGACACGTTCGTCGCCTATCCCAGCGAGATTGTGACGCGAGTCATATAGTCGCAGTGCCTGCTCACTCGAGGCACGCGGAGGACGAATGTCGCAATTGCTCGTCGAATACCCCCTGACCAGCCCGCATGTCTGGGACAACCCGCTGGCCCGGGGTGCCGACGGGGTGCTGCGGTACGGAAACCTCACGCCGGCACTGACCGAACTACTGGATCTGCAGGTCCACGCGTTTTCCACGCGCGAAGCGGTGGTGGAGGTCGGCGGGCCGCGCCTGACCTACCGGGAGCTGTGGCACTCCGCCTCCCGGATCGCCGGCGGTCTGCAGGAACATGGCATCGGTTACGGCGACCGGGTCGCCGTCCACATGCCTTCGGGCGTGCGCTGGGTGCAGGCATTCCTCGGCGCTCTGCTCAGCGGCGCGGTGCCGGTGCTCGTGCACGACGGGTTGCCCGAGGCGGTGGCCGAGCGCGTGATCAACGACAGCCGAGCCGATTTCGTGCTGGGGCGTCGCGGAGTTGAGACCGAGCTGCCCGACGGCGCCGCGTACATCGATGACGGTGCGGCGCTGAGTGATCTGGCGCTGCTGTGTTACACCAGCGGCACCTGCACGCCCAAGGGCGTGGAGCTGACCAACGAGAACCTGCTGTCCGCGGTGCGCTCGATGGTCGCCGCGCTGGATCTGCCCACCGATGGCCTGCGCAACCTGGTGCTGTTGCCGTTGGCGCACGCCAGCGGCTGTGTCGATCAGCTTTTGCCGACCCTCGCGGTCGGTGGCACCGTCGTGCTCGCTCGGGACCGGTGTGGCACGGCCGAAGCGATCGCGGCCGAGCGCGTCGACATGGTCTCCGCGACGCCGCGGATCTTCGCGGGCCTGGCGCCCGAGTTGGCCGAGCTGCGCGCCGCGGGGCTGCGCACCGAGGGCGTCGCGCGGATCAGCAAGGCCGGTCACCGAGCCGAACGCACGGCGGCGCGGACCGCTCCCGGAGACCTGAAGGTCGAACTGCGCGGCGTGTTCCCCGTCGCGCGGCAGTGGTCGGTCTGGGGCGCGACCGAGACCAGCGGCATCGGCCTCGCGGTGGACGACGTCGAGCGGGCGGCGGACCGGTCGGACGCGGAGGTGGTGCTCGGATTCCCGTTCGGCGGTACGGAATTGGCGCTGTGGGGGCCGAAGGCGACGGCAGGGCACGGGGAACTGCTGTGCCGGGGGCCGAACGTCACGCCACGCTACTGGGATGACCCCACCACCACCGCCGCGCGATTCACCGGAACCTGGTTCCACACCGGCGATCAGGTGACGATCGACGCCGACGGCTTGGTGCGCCGGGAAGCGGTGCCCGTCGAGTGATCCCGGCTCACTCCAGCAGGCGGGTGCGCAGCCGGGCGAGCAGCTCGGGCGTCAGGCCGATCACCGCGAGATAGCCCGGCAGATCACCGTGCAGTTCCAGCATGGCGACCGTGGCGGCCTCCAGGTATTCCGCGCGCACGCCGAGCAGGTCTACCGAGAGTTCCTCACCGCCGAGCAGTTTCGTCATCATCAGCGAGCGCAGTGGGGGGATGGCGCCGTTGCTCTCCAGGTAATCGGCTCGTACGTCGGCCTCGCAGACGCCCACCGCACGAAGCAGCGTCGCGACAGCCCAGCCGGTGCGGTCCTTGCCGGCCGCGCAGTGCACCAGCACAGCGCCGCTGCCGCGCACGATGGACTCGGCGAGCGTGGCGATGGCGACGTGCGCTTCGGGCAGCGCGGGGAACCTCCGATAGACCTCGAGCATGTGTGGAAAGGCGTTGTGCGCGGTCGCCTCGTGGGGCGGCGCCTCGGCCATTCTGGAGTCGAACGGGGTGATGGTCAGCCGGACGTCCGCGGGCAGCCGGTCGGCGCCGATATGGTCGATCTCGCGGTGTCCGCGCAGGTCGTGCACGTCGCTGACGCGAAATTCGCGTAGTGCGGCATGGCCTGCTTCGTCGAGTCCGCTCAGTTGGGCCGAGCGAAGCAATACTCCGGGGCGGACCTTGGCGCCGTCGTCGGTCCGCAGACCGCCGGTATCCCGGAAGTTGAACGCGCCGGAGAGGGCGTACTGGTCGGAGGGTGGCGAGAGAGTCACCGATCCAGACTATCGGCGCTGTTGCACGACGGACGGCGGGCGTGGTGCTTGCCCGGGACGGCATGATGACCGATTTCGTGCGCATGCAGTGTGTGATACGTCACAAAATTTGGGTTCATCAAGGTTTCAACCGTACCGTATTCGACGGTCTGTCGACTTGTCGGCAGGGGCCAGATCCACCGTCATAGCGCGAATTCCGGGCGGCACGGTGTGGTCGCGCCGCGATCGCGGTTGGGTAACAAAACATTCCTTTAGTCTGAAACTACCCGCTCAACCCGTTTCTTAACCAGGAAAACCCTCTAGCATTGATGAGCGTTGGACTGGGCTGCGCGGACTTTTCCGGAAGTTTCCCGCCTGTTCAGCGAGGTCGCGCCAACCGAGGTGCGTGAGAGCCTTTCGCCGAGGGAGTCGTTCGTTGAGCGCAGGTGGAGAAGTAGTAACGGAGGATCAACTGCGGCCGCCCGTTCTCGTTGCGGTCGAAGCCGCGGCAGTCACGCTCGATTACACCGGCATTCGCGCGCTGCGGGCGCTGCTGCATGCCGGGGTCAGTGCGTACTGGCCGCACGTGAAGGCCACTCCGATCAAGCAGGTCAAGTCGTACGAGACGACCGTGAAGGCCTTGCGTACCCGCTGGGCGGTGCGCAGCGACTGTGCGCCCGACCCGGTCGCGTCGGAGTTCTATCGAGATAAGGACGTCGAGGTCACCGCCTTTTTGCGGCTGTGCGCGGAGCGCTCGGGAACGCAGTGGCTGGAGCCGATCGAAGCGATCGCGTCCTATGTCGTGTCGGTTCTGGAGGGCACCGTCCTACGCTGGCTGGCCGACTGCAATGACGAGACCGTGATCGTCGTGCTCGATGATCTGGTCGGCAGCCTGACCACCAGGGCCGTCGAGGTCTAGCGGCCGGCAATTTATGGACGATCGACCAGTTTGATGGTTGAGTTGTCCCGGTGACCGAGACGTCGCCGATCGCGGGGCTGCACGCCGCCACCGCGGAGCTGGACCCGCCCTTCGCCGTCCTCGACCTGGGCGTCCTGCGCGCCAACGCCGCGGACCTGGTTCGTCGGGCGGGCACCGTTCCGGTGCGCGTGGCCAGTAAATCGGTGCGCTGCCGCGCTGTGCTCGCCGAAGTCCTGGGCGCTGAGCTCACCGCCGCGGGTGGCTTCGCCGGCATCATGTCCTACTCCCTGCGCGAGGCCATCTGGCTGGTGCGCCACGGTGCGCGCGATGTCCTGCTCGGATATCCGAGCGTGGATCGCGCCGCGCTGGCGGAGCTGGCCGCCGACGACATCGTGCTGCGATCGATCACGCTCATGGTCGACGACTCCGCTCAGCTCGACCTGATCCGCGCCGCCCTCGGCACCGACCGGGTGCGGCCCCGAGTCTGCCTGGACGTAGACGCCTCACTGCGCATCGGCCCGCTGCATCTCGGTGTCCGCCGGTCTCCGGTGCGGACCCCGCAGGACGCGGCCGCCTTGGCGAGTGACGCGCTGCGCCGTGGTTTCGAGGTGGTGGGCGTGATGACCTACGAGGCGCAGATCGCCGGGCTGCCCGACGCGAATGCCGCGGTGCGGCTGGTGAAGCGGGTGTCCGCGGCGGAGATCGGCAAGCGCCGGGCCGAGGTGCTCGATGCGGTCCGCTCGGTGACCGGCGAGCTGGAGATCGTCAACAGCGGCGGCACGGGGTCCGTCGAAGTCAGCGTGGCCGACCCCGATGTGACCGAGGTGACCGCGGGGTCCGGGCTGTACGTGCCGACGCTGTTCGATCATTATCGATCGTTTACGCCCAGGCCCGCACTGTATTTCGTCACCTCGGTGCTGCGGCGGCCCACCCGCAAGATCGCCACCGTCTTCGCGGGCGGCTACATCGCCTCGGGCCCGGCCGGGCCGTCGCGGGTGCCGAAACCGGTGTGGCCCAAGGGATTGCGGCTGCTCGCTACGGAAGGTGCGGGAGAAGTGCAGACTCCCGTATCGGGTGCGGCGGAACTGCGGATCGGCGATCGGGTGTGGTTGCGGCATGCGAAGGCCGGTGAACTATGCGAGCGATTCGACACGGTGCATCTGGTCGACACCGACGGCTCCCGGGCCTGTGTGCCGACCTATCGCGGCGAGGGTGTCTGCTTCGGCTGAAAGCTGTCAGCCCAGCCGCAGGAATGCGCTCAGGTCGGCCAGTTCGTCCACCGTGGCGGGCAAGTACTCGGTGAGCAGCGGGGAGCGGATGATGATCGCCTGCCACATCGCCCGGCACAGTGCGGCGCGGATCAAGCCGCGCGACAACAGCGACCGCATGCCGTACGGGGCGTCGAGGGGGCTGGAGGTGGTCATCGAAACCAGCACCACAGCCGCTTCCCGGCCACGGAATCGCTCCGGCGTGCCGACCAGTACGTCCTCGATCTTGGCGCGAGCCAGCATCGTCCGGATCAGGCCCACCTGCGCGGCGTACGGCGCCACCACGAAGATGTCGTGTGGGTGCACCCGGCGCGTCGTCGCGCCGATCGTCCAGGACATGCCGAGCAGTGCGCGCACCCGGCGCACCACCTCGCGCGCTTCGGCGGGTGAGCTGGTGGCATTGCCGCAGTGGTCGACCAGGACGGTGCGCACACCGGGCTCCGCGCCGTCCAGATGCCTTGCCAGCGTGACGGTTTCATTGGAGCGAAGACGTCCGTCGTAGTACAACCGGGAGACCGGTTCGCACACCGCTGGATGCATCCGCCAGGTGCGGTCGAGGAAGTAGCCGCGCTCGGCGGGCAGGGTCTGGCGCCCCTCGGCCAGCCAGCCGAGCACCGATTCACCGACCGGAGCCGGGTGCGTGGCGCGCGTCGTGGACGGTACGGGATCGCCGAGCAGCAGCAGGTTTCGCGCGCTCGCGGCGACGGCCATCAGGTCGGCCAGCACGAAGCGGCCCGCGTCAGCGACCATGAGCAGGTCGAGCCCCTCGCGCGGCACCAGATCCTCGTTCGCGAAATCGGGCGCAGTGCCGCCGAGTACACAGCCGCTGATGGCGTTGTCCAGGAACCGTGGATAGTGGGCGGCGTCGATCACGGCCCACTCCGGGGCGAGGGCCACCGCGTCCTTTTTGGCGACCAGCTCCGGCAGCACGCCGGTCCGCACGATCGCGTCGAGCAGGTTCTCCACGGTGGTGTGGTCGCGTGCCACGATGCCGATGCGCCAGTTGTGCCGGGTGACCAGGCGCTGCAGTACCCGGGCCGTGGTCGAGGTCTTCCCGGTTCCGGACGGCCCGTGCACTGCGAGGTACGAGCGGTCGAGCGCGCGCACCGCGGCCGTGATCGCCGCGGCGTGGTCGCCGTGCACCTCGGGCAGCGCGACGCCGTCATGCAGCCGGGGCGGGCGGCGCGCGAGGACGTCGAAGACGGCCTCCCGGGGTGTGTCCGGCAAGGTCATGAGCAACTGCTGCGCGGCGAATTCGACTGCCACTTCGGCATTCCCGTCCCAGGCGGGGAGGTCGGGCGCGATTGCCGACGGGAGCTCGTCGTAGAGTTCGCAACCCTCGGGCAGCAGTTCCTCCAGCCGCACGGTGTCATCGAACTCGGTGTCCACCGAGCAGCCGAGCACGGTCGCCGTCGCGGTGGCGCGCCGGCCGATGGCGGTGATCATGCCTGCCGGCGGCGGCGGATCGTAGAAGGTATAGACCGTGGCGCCGGGGGTGAGCACGCTCGGCCCCGTGGCGCCGCTGGAGCCGGTGCCGATCCGACCGGTCAAGGTCAGATACCGGCGCATGGCCGGGCGGTCGGGGCGGCGATGCCATTTGGTATCCACCGTGCCCCAGTCGGCGACGAGAACGCCCGGCGCGTCGTCCCATTCGTCCACGGGGTGGCTGAGCCGGTCAGCGTGCGCCCACCACAGCTGCTGCCGCTCCCGCCGGTGATAGCCGAGCGTCGCGGCCAGCAACGCCGACGGGTGCAGCGAATCGCCGAGTCCCGCAGCGTACTCCGCGAGCGCGGCGGCCAGCGAGGACGGCCGGTACGGCGGCGTGGGGTCGGCCTGGCCAGGCATGGCCGCCGTGCGCCACTGGGTGGCTCGCGTCGCCGGATCGGGCTCGACGCGCTGCTCGGACGCACAGTTGAGCAGCCAGTCGCGCAGCTGCAACACGGTGTGGCCGTCGTCCGCACCCGGCGCATGTCCCAACAGCTGCCGTATCGCGCTCAGATCGTAGGACGGCTCGCCGATGATCATCGCGTTGCGGACGACCGGGTACAGGTCGACCAGGACACCGGCGTCCAGCAATTCGTCGACGAAGTCCTCGCCGACACCGTGCCGCCCGATGCAGTGCAGCAGCGCCGTACGCACCGCAGAGGTGTAGTGGTAGATGTGCAGGTCCGGATACCGCCGACGCCGCTGAGCCAGGTAGTCGAGCACCTGCTCGAGCGCGCGTCGTTGCGCGGTTGCGCTGCCCGGTGCGCCCGCGCCGGAAGGTCCGCTCAGAGTTAGCGGTACGGTGCCCGGTCCGCCGATCTCGACCGTGTGCGGTGGCTGCCCGCCGCCCCCGACGGTGAGCGCGAGGTCTCCAGAGGAGGGCAGCGGCAGCGTGCTGAGCGCGGTCGGGTTGGTCACGGTGTATCGGGGTTCGCTGGAATGTTCCTGCCGCAGTTGGGCTTGCGCTTGGTGACGCAGCGCCGTGACGGTACGCGGCGGCACGCCCGGGACCGAGATCTCGGTAGCGGCCAGCCGATCGATGGTGCTCACTCCCGCTTCGCGCAGGCGAGCCCGGATCATCGAGGGCATGCCCGCCACCAGCAGCAGATCGCGCGCGGCCGACAGGGCGGCGGTACAGGTGCGGCATCGGCCGCAGGCGAGATAACGCGGGTCGCCCCACTGGACCGGCAGCAGTTCGCCGAGTTTTTCGTCCAGGATGCGTTCCACCCGGCGCCTGCGCGCCCGATACACCGGGAGCAACTCGCTCAGGGCCGGCGCCACGTTCTCGTCGCCCCGATGCAGCCGGACGAAAGGCGCGGTCAGCGCGCCCGAACGGTCGAGCGCGGCGGCGCAGGCGGCGAGTTCGAGCGCGGCGCCCACGGGATCCGCCGCCGGGGACACGGCGCTGTGCACGGTATAGCGGACCCGGTGTTCCGCACGTACCAGAAAGTCGCAGGAGCTATGGAATCGGCCGTCGAAGAAGAGGGCGCCGTGGACGACGTGCATGCCCGCACGCAAGGCCGCGACGGTAGCGGTGTGTGCGGTCGTCAGCGCGGCGATCCGCTCGGCCGGGCCGCCCGCGTCGTCCGGTGGATGGTCGATCTCCACCACTGCTGCGCCGAAGCGGGCACGGTAATCGTCGAGATGTCGTTGCCGGATATCCCGGACATCATTGCTGTCGAGTGTGATGTCGTGTGCGAGGTCGGGCACCGGTGCGCCTGCGCCGGGTTCGGCCGGGAGGATGCCCAGTTCGGTGTCGAGAGCGCGCAGCACTGCGAATTCGCAGTGCGCTGCGCGCACGAGATCGACGGCGGTGCAAACGACACGATCCCCGAACACGAACAAGCGCGGCCCTCCTGTGTCTTCGCGGGACACCCGCTGCCGCATGCGCCTCGTTACGCACCGACGGCAACACTGTAGCTAGCCAGCTGCCTCGCTTCCGCTCGACCCGGCGCAAGAGCGGTTGCTCGAGCCTCTGCCCGGCCTGGCGCGAGCCGGTGGACCCGGCCCTGTCCGGCCTGGCGCGAGGATGTGGACCGGACTCCGCCCGGCTGCGTCTTCGCTGCGTACCCGCCCGGTTCAGGAGCGTGGCTTGCGGCGCTCCGGTCGCTTGGCGCCCTCGCGCTCCCGGCGCGGGCCACGGCTGAAGGTGCGATGCTGCGGTGGACCCTCGTCCAGCTGCAACTGAATCAGCACACCACTGATCCTGGTGCGCCGCAACGCCTCCAGCGTCTCGGCGGGCAGTTGCGCCGGCAACTCCACGAGGCTGTGGTCGGGACGGATGCTGATGTGCCCGAAATCGCTGCGGCGCAGGCCACCTTCGTTGGCGATCGCGCCGACGATCGCGCCCGGCATCACGCGATGCCGCTTGCCGACGCTGATCCGGTAGGTCGCCAGCTCGGTTCCGCTGACGCGGTGGTGCGCGGCGCCGCGGTCCTCGTCGAACCGTCGGGCGGGCCGCTCACGCGGGGGACGATCGCGCTGCGGGCGTTCGATCGGCTCCGGCTCGGGTTCCATGAAGAAGTTGTCGCCGTCGTACGAGCCGACCGCCAGCGCCGCCGCGATATCGGCCAGCGGGATGTTGTGTTCGCGTTCGTAGTCCTCGATCAGCTTGCGGAACAGCGCGACGTTCGACGAGGTGAGGTTCTCGGTGATGGCGTCGCCGAACTTGGTGACGCGCTGGGCGTTGACGTCTTCCACGCTGGGCAGCTGCATTTCGGTCAGCGGGTGCCGGGTGGCCCGCTCGATCGACTTGAGCAGGTGCCGCTCGCGCGGCGCGACGAACAGCAACGCCTCGCCGCTGCGTCCGGCCCGGCCGGTGCGGCCGATCCGGTGCACGTAGGACTCGGTGTCGTGCGGGATGTCGTAGTTGACCACGTGCGAGATGCGTTCCACATCCAGTCCGCGGGCCGCGACATCGGTGGCGACCAGGATGTCCAGCGCACCGGACTTCAGCTGACCGATCGTGCGCTCGCGCTGGTTCTGCGCGATGTCGCCGTTGATCGCGGCGGCGGAGAAGCCCCTCGCGCGTAGTTTCTCCGCGAGCTCTTCGGTGGCTTGCTTGGTGCGGACGAAGATGATCATCGCCTCGAACGACTCGACCTCGAGCACCCGGGTGAGCGCGTCCAGCTTGCGCTGATGCGAGACCAGCACCCAGCGCTGGGTGATGTTGGTGGCGGTCGAGGTCTTCGCCTTGACCGTGATCTCGACCGGGTCGTGCAGATACTGCTTGGAGATCTTGCGGATCGCCGGTGGCATGGTCGCGGAGAACAGCGCCACCTGCTTGTCCGAGGGCGTGTCGGCGAGGATGCGCTCGACGTCCTCCTGGAAGCCCATCTTGAGCATCTCGTCGGCCTCGTCGAGCACCAGGTACTGCAGCTGCGACAGGTCGAGCGTGCCCTTCTCCAGGTGATCGATCACCCGGCCCGGCGTGCCGACCACGACGTGCGCGCCGCGGCGCAGGCCGGACAGCTGGACGCCGTAGCTCTGGCCGCCGTAGATGGGCAGCACGTGCAGGCCGGGAATATGCGCGGCGTAGCGGCCGAACGCCTCGGCGACCTGGATCGCGAGCTCGCGGGTCGGGGCGAGCACGAGCGCGCGCGGGCTGCGGCCGGTGGCCTCCAGTCCCATCAGGATGGGGATGGCGAAGGCGGCGGTCTTTCCGGTGCCGGTCTGCGCGAGACCCACGACGTCGGCGCCGGAGAGCAGCGGGGGAATCGTCGCGGCCTGGATCGGCGAGGGCGATTCGTAACCGACGTCGGCGATGGCCGCGAGGATGCGGTCATCGATACCGAGATCGGCGAAGGACGGGCCGTCGGTGTCCCTGTCGTCGTCGCCAGGAACGCTGTCGACCTGATTGGTGCTCATTGAGCAGGAGTTTACTGCCTCGTACTGGTCGTCCCGGCCACCGCCCCAATACGGTGAGGTCTATGCAACCCGACGACTCACTCGTGCATCAGGATCGGACGCCGGATCAACTGGACGTGTCGGTCGTCCAGTTCGCCCCCTCGACCGACCCCTCGGCCAACCTCACCGCGCTGCGCGAACACGTGCGCACGGCCCGCGAGCGCGGCGCGCGCGTGGTGGTCGCCCCGGAATACTCGATGTTCGCGGTGACCCGGCTGGACGAGCGGGTCGTCGCGGTCGCCGAGCCGTTGACCGGCCCATTCGTCACCGGTCTCGGCGGCATCGCCCGCGAGTTCGGGGTGTTTCTGGTCGCCGGAATGGTGGAGCAGGTCGCGCCCGGCGGCGACCGGATCCGCAACACCCTCGTCGTGCTCGGTCCGGACGGCGCCCTCGTCACGCGCTACCGCAAAGTGCACCTCTACGACGCCTTCGGGCACCTCGAATCCGACGTCGTCGAGCCGGGCGCGATCGAGGCGCCCGCCACGTTCACTGTCGCAGATGTGAGATTCGGCATGCAGACGTGCTTCGATCTGCGCTTCCCCGAAGGCGTGCGCCGGGTGGCCGCCGCGGGCGCGCAGGTCCTGCTGCTGCCCGCGCAATGGATTCCCGGGCCCGGGAAGGTGGACCAGTGGAGCACGTTGGTGCGTGCGCGCGCGATCGAGAACACCGTGTACGTGGCCGCAGCCGATCAGGCCGCGCCGCGCGGCGCGGGCGCCTCGATGATCGTGGACCCGACCGGCGCGGTGCTCGCCGAACTCGGCGACGAGCCCGGTGTGCTGACCGCCGGCATCGACCTGGCGTATCTGAGCAAAGTGCGCACCACCAACCCGAGCCTCGCGTTGCGCCGATTCGCGATCACCGAACGCGGACCGGAGTAGCGTTCGAATCGATGGTCTACACCGATCGGAGCTCGGCCGGTCGCGCGCTGGGTGCGCATCTGGAACACCTGCGGGCGTCGAACCCGCTGGTGCTCGGTCTGCCGCGCGGCGGCGTCCCGGTGGCCGCCGCGGTCTGCGAGGTGATCGGCGGCGACCTCGACGTCCTGCTGGTCCGCAAACTCGGCGTGCCGTGGCAACCGGAGCTGGCCATGGGCGCCGTCGGCGAGGACGGGGTCCGGGTACTCAACCCGGATGTGCTCACCCACACCGGGGTTTCGCTCCAGGAAATCGCCACCATCGAGGCCCGCGAGCGCGCCGAGCTGGAACGGCGCAAGCGAGTGCTGCGCGGCGACATCCCGCCGATCCCGCTGGAGGGCCGCACCGTGGTGATCGTCGACGACGGCATGGCGACCGGCGCCACCGTCGTGGTCGCCTGCCGCGTCGCGCGCCTGCACCGGCCCGCGCGGGTGGTGGCCGCGGTCCCGGTCGCCTCCACAGAGGCGATGCGCCGGGTCGAGACCGAGGCGGACGAGGTGGTCTGCCCGTGGGTGCCGCGTTCGCTCGGCGGCGTCGGCGGTGCCTACCATGACTTCCACCAGCTCAGGGACGCCGAGGTCACCGCGCTGCTGTGCTGAGCGCGCTCAGCGCTGTCGATCAGGGTGTGGTCACCTCCCTGAAGGTCGCCGGACCGGTCGGACGTTCAGCGTTGGGCATAGGCCGTGGACGTGCGCGCGGCGGCGCTGACCAGCGGGCGCAACTGGGCGGCGAAACGGTCCGCGGTCACTGCGACGATGTCGACCTCGGTGCCGGTGCGCACGGCGTATCGGCCGTCGGCGACGACGTCGATCCAGCACAGCACGCCGAATGGGTGCGGCTCGCCCGTGCCGCGGCGGGCGGAGACGACGATCTGGCCGATGCCATCGCGCGGCTGCTTCAGCAGCTTGCGGATCCGGGCCGGCGTGGACGGACCGGCGACCGGGATGGTCACCAGAGTGCGGCTGTCCTCGCTCACCTGGGCCAGGGGCGCGGTCAGGCGTCCCAGGGTGCCCGGGGCATTGTCCGGCAACATCGAAACCACCCGCGCGCACAGGGTTTTCGAGCTGCCGACGAACAACCGCACGTCGCCCCCGCGATCCGCGGTCGCCCCCGCTCGCTGCGCGGCGACCACCGCGACGTTGCCGGTGACAGCGCCGAGAATCCGGACCGGCCGCGAAGCCGCGCCGGGTGCCTGCCCGCCATTCGTGGACGGTGCCGCAGGCGGCGTCAACGGTCCGCCATCCCGGTGCGGAACGGCGGTCGGTGGCGCCGGTGCCGAATCACGCTGACCGAACACTTCGATCCGCAGGTCCGGCTGCGCGAGAACCCGCAGTGCCGCTTCGAGATCGGCGTCCAGCACCTCATCGCACCAGCGCTCCAGCGCGGGCAACTGCGCTGCTCGCTCCCCGGTGTCGCGGGCGGACAGCCGCACGGCGAGGGGATAGGGGATTCGATCGCCGTCGGTGCGCGACCAAGCCAGCGCGAACTGGTCCGGAGTCAGTGTCCAGTTCATCGGCGTCCAGTTCACTCGTACTCGGCCCATTCGCCCAGCACGGGCGGCGTGGTCGGATCCATCGGCCCGATGAGTTCACCACCGTCGTCGGAGGGCTCCAAGAAGGTCGGCAGGTCGTCCAGGTCGAACTCGTCGTCCTCGTCGTCGAGGGGGACGGCCCGCGTGGTCGCCGCGTTCGCGGCGGGGCTCGCGCCCGATCGCGGCGTGTCGGCCGAGGCCAGCGCGCCGCCCATCAGACCACCCACCGCGCCGGCGCCGAGGCCGGTAACCGTGTCACCGCTGTCATTGTCGTTGCGCCGCTCGTCGCGCTTGCGTTGCTGCTCGGACGGGAGTTGGCTGCCCGCGCCCGGCGTGCTGAGCGCCTCGCCGGCCGCCGCGGCTGGAGCGGTTGTCGGCCGGGATGCGTTCGCGACGGGGGCTGTGCGGATGATCTCGACCGCGGCGGGGACCGCCGAGAGCGGCGGTATGTTGGCGGCAGGCGCCACTCGGGGCGCGGTCGGCTGCGCGTCGGCCGTGACCGCGGTGCCGGTCGGTGTGACGCCCGCGGTGGTCACCGTCGTGCCGGCCTCGGCGGGGATTTCCTCGGCGGGGATTGCCTCGGTCGCCGCCGGGCTCGGGTTCGGGGCCGTTGCGTGGCTCGCACCGTGCGGGGTGCTGTCGAGTGAAACCGTTTGCGAGGCCAGTGGAATAGGGATGTCTCGCGTGAGTCTGCCGGCCGGTGCGGCAGCGGGCGGGGGAGGGGGAGGGGCGGGGTTGTCCGCGTCATCGGGGAACGCGGGCACGTCGGTGCCGGTCCGGATCAACACGCCCGCATAGACGTCGTTCATCGCCCGCACGACATCCTGACGCGCGTGTTCGCCTGCCTTCTGGCCCTCGACATTGCTGGTGGCCCGGTCCGGGTCCAGCAGGGCCGCACCGAGATCCGGCGCGCCGGAGGTGGGCTCGGACACCGCGGCCCGCAGCGCCTCGGCCGCATCGGCGGCCTGCCCGAGGCGCTGCGAGACCACGGCGAAGACGTCGGCCAGGTCTTGGCCGCTCTGCTCGAACACCCGGACCACCGCGTCCGCGCTGTCGGCCGCGGCGCCGCGCCAGCCGTCGGCGATCGCCGCACGGATCTCGTTGTGCGCCTGGAAGATCGCGTCGGATAGCTGCGCCGCGGCGTCACCCCAGGCCTGCCGGCCGCCCGCGAGGACGGCAGGATCGAGCAGCTGGACCTTCGCGAAGATCTCGGCGTGGGTGAGGTTGTCGAAGATCTCGACGCTCGGTGCGTAGGCGGGGTCGGTGCGCCGCGGTGTCGCCCGCTCGCGGGTGCGTGGTATCTCACGCATGTGCCGCTCCCGTCGTGTCGAGCCGGTCGACCGCGCCGGCGAGCGCACGGTCGGCGTTCTGGTACGCGGCGGCGGCGGCGCGGAAGGTCTGCGCGAGTTCCCGTGCGGCGGTGGCGTATTCGGTCAGCCGGGCGATCGCGCCGTCGGCCTTGCGTTCGAAGCCGCCGCGCAGCGCGTCACCCGAGGCGAATCCGCCGAACCCGGGCAGCGACGTAGCCGCGCCCAGGATCCGAATCTGCGCCTCTACCTGGTCGGCGAGCTGCTCGTACCGGCGTGCGCAGCGTTCGTGCGCACCCTCTGCGACCAGCAGGCCGTCGATCCACAGCGAACCGTCATCGACCGCACGGTTCAGCGCGGCGACATCGACTCCTGGTGCGGTTACCTCGGCGGCCGGCTCTGCGCCGAACCCGTTCTCCTGTGATGGCATCTGCGCCGTCCCCCTTCCTCGTCCGAAATGCGTGTTCGGTTCACAAATGTCGCGCCAACCCCACGACGACACCCTGCACCCAGCTCGCGATGTCGGCCGTGACTCGCGCGTGCACCCGCTCGTGCAGCAGGTCATGCCCTGCGTCGGTGTACTCATGCAAATCTACCGATTCGTGGCGGCTGGTCCATACTCTCACCGCGTCGATCGGCGCGCGCCGATCATCCACGCCGTGCACCGCGAGCACCGGAAGTTCGCGTGGCAGCGGCGTTCCCGGCGATCCCGGCGCTCCACCGCCCAGCGCGCGCTTCGGCACGCCGGACAGCACAAGTCCGGCCAGCTCACGTGCGGGCAGGGCCGGACGCAGCGGCAAGTCCCGTTCGATAACCGCCGAAGCCGTCTCACCTTCGGCCACCTCCGGCACCGCCGCGCCGAGCATGCCCAGCGCGGTGGCCGCGCCGAGCGAGTGGCCCATCAGGACCAGCGGCGTGTGCGGCTGTGCCGCGCGGGCCAGTTCGACCAGGCCTAGCGCGTCGGCCACCAGTTCGGCGAGCGTGCCCGGCTGCTCCGGATCGCCCTCGCTCAGCCCGTGTCCAGAGGTGTCCAACGCCCAGGCGTCGATCTCGACAGCAGCTTGCAGGGTTCGGGCGAAGCGGTGATAGTGGCTGCTGTGCTGGCCTATTCCGGGTAGTAGAACCACGGTGACCAGCGGGTTTTCGATCGGCCACCGCCGATAGTGCATCCGGCCGCGCGCGCCGTCGAAAAATGGCATGCACCGATAGTGCCAAAGATCGTGTCGTTGATGGGAATGCGCAATTTTTGCTGACAGGCGAGTATACTGCGCGCGACCCGCCCGCTCCCGAGACGAGGTGTCCGTGTCGAGAACCTGCTTCCGGCGAGGCATCGTCTCCCTCTCCGCGGCGGCCGCTCTCACTGGCGTGATCGCGCCGGGCGCCACCGCCGCGCCGCCGGTCGCCTCCTGCGCCCCCGCGCTGGCGGACAGCGCCATTCCCGCGCAGGTGCCGGTGCTGGACTGGTCGGAAAACCTGGGGTACGACGCGCAGGGCAACCTGTGGGTATCCCGGATCTACCGCAACGAGGTCCAGCGCTACGACGCCGCGGGCAGACTCATGATGACCGTCCCGGTGGAATTCCCCGGCGCGGTCCGGCTCGGCCCCGATGGACTGCTGTACGTCGTCTATGGTGATACGCCGCTCAGCGCCGTTCGCCCCGGCGGCGTGGTCCGCTTCGACCCGGCGGCTGCTGTGCCGAAGCCGGAGGTCTTCGTCTCCGGCTTCACGATGCCCAACGGCGCGGCGTTCGACGCGAGCGGCAATCTGTATGTCGCGGCCATGTCCGGCGTGGTCCGGGTCCGTCCCGATGGGAGCGTCGATGCCGCGTGGGGCGAGCCGGTGGCCGGGCTCGCCGCGAATGGTGCCGCAGTGCACGACGGTGTGCTCTATGTCACCAGCAATAGCGGCCCGCTCGGCCGGATCATCCGCATCCCGCTCGCCGCACCCGCCGACCACGCCACCGTCGCGGACCTGTCCGCACCGCTGCCCGGCCTACCGGATTTCGCCGACGACCTGCTGGCCGACCCGGCAGGTGTCCTCTACGTGACCACCCTCGCGGGCCAATTGGTCCGTGTCGATCCCGCCACCGGCGCCACGTGCGCGGTTCTCGACGGACAGCCGCTGACCGCGATCACCGCCGTCCCCGGCCGACCGGACGAACTGCTCGCGGGAACCGAGCACGGCACGATTCTGCGAATTCGCTTGTCCCACTGACCGATCGCCATGATCGCCAGGGGCAGGTATCCCAGCCTTGCCGCTGCGCCCTTGGCCTCGGGTAGCCGCGTCGACCGAAACGGCATCCCCGCGCGCTGATCGACGTCGTTCAAGCGCACCTGGACACTGACGCGACCGTTGTCGTCGCGTCGGGCGATGGCATGCCCGGATCGTTCGATACCGTCCAGCCGCAGCGAGAGCGGGTGGCCCGCACCGAGAAAGTTGCGCCACCATGCCTTCCGGTCCGGCATGGCCACATTGATGGTGACTTCATCGCCGGAGCGCCGGAATGCCACCGGTGTGCTGACCGTCCGACCGGATCGTCGGCCGACGTAGGTGATCTCCGTGATGTTCCGGCCGACCAGGGGCCCGATCCACGGTGCCTTGGTGAGTGCCATGAACCCGGCGTTGAATCCGCGCACTACTGTTCCGAGCGCCATCCTCAGCTCCATCGGTTGTCGTGATTGCCGAACCCAACCTTATTCGCCCCTGGATCGTTTCACACCGTCCCGAGATGGTTCGGCGACTGCGCTGAGCGCTCACCCCTGCCGTGCGAAGAGGACGAACAGCCGCATCATCGACAGCACCGTTGGCATGCGGATGAGCTTTGGTACCAAGGGAATGGGCAATACTCGTCCGGCCGCCGACGTCTCGGGCCGGTCAGCGAGTGACGTGACCGGCCTTCGGATCAGTGGCCTGGGCCAGATCGAGATCGATGTGAAATGGCACAGAGAGCCGAAGCCGATCGTGATGGATGCCGGTGGGCGAGTAGGACTCCGTGGCCGGGTCGAGTTCGTATACGTAGAGCACCGCACGGCCGTCGACATTCTCCACGCGCCAGAAATGCGGGATACCTGCCTGCGCATAGAGCTGCGGTTTGCGCTTGCGGTCCCGCTCGACGGAATCGGGCGATACGACCTCGACGGCGAGGACAACGTCGGCGGGTTGATAGGTCGTCTGATCGAGGCCGGTGTCGGCCGCAGCATCGACGATCATGATGTCGGGCTCCGGGCGCTGGCGCGGACCGAGCGTCACCGTCATTTCCCGGCACACCTCCAGATGTTCGGGGGCTTGCCGAGCGAGTTCCCAGTCGAGGAATCGGATGACACGCATATGAAATTTCATCTGCGGGCTCACGAAGACGAGGCTGCCGTCGATCAGCTCGGTATGCGGGGGAAGGCCGGGTAGGCGGTCGAGATCTTCGGCGAGGTATCCCCTGGGCGGCGGCACCGGCCAGTCCAGCACCGTGCGATCGCCTGTCGGGGTCGGGTCGGCGGTCATCGGCTCCTCGCTCCATTCACAGTGATCGACTGATCCGTCCAGTATCGCACCGTGCGCTGAACTCCAGCCGAGGTCGAAGGCTAGGGAGCTGTGGGGGCGGGCGTGGGTCCGGAGCCGTTCGGGCCGGACGGGACCGCCGGAACGGGGGCCGGGGCCGGGCGGTCGGGCACCGTGAAGACGCCGACCGTGGGCGTCATCACGCAGTGCGCGAACGGGTAGTCGATGATGCCCCACATCGAGGCGAGCACTGTGCCCGGGCCGCTGTCGACCGTTTTGGACAGCGACGGCAACCGGTATTCGGTCAGGTCGTCGAGCGGGGCGAGGCCGCTGGCGCCGGTGTTCACGTTGACCCACGCGACGACGAGCCCGGAGGCCAGCGGTGCGCCGGAGTGTGCAGGGGTCGCGCTGAACCGCAGCGCGCCGGGCGGGACGTTCAGGTCCCTGGCGGAGCCCGACCCGTCGGTGGTCGCGGCGGCGATGATCGTCGTGATCGGCCCGTTGCTGCCGCAGCCGAAGGTGGGCGCGGCGTAGGCGAAGGGGGTGAACGCGCTGGAGACGTCCCGCAGGTTGGCGGCGTTGACCAGGGTGGCGTACCGCGTGAGTGCGGCGACGCCTTCTTGTGTGGTCGGGTCGGATCCGGCGGTCTCGGCCAGCTGGGCCAAGCCCGTGTCCACCGGCGTTGGGAGCTGCTCGGCGGCCGCCGGAACGGCGAAAGTCAGAACCGCGCCGATGCCGAGCGAAACCGCGGTTGCGGCGGCGCGTGCGATGGTCCTGCCGGTCACTCGTTCTCCTCGATACGAAATCGTGCCTGGTCCCCGATCTACGAGCAGCAACGTACCAGGTCCCTGGTTCCTTCGTGCTGGATAGTCGGCTGCCCCGCCTTCGTCTGATACTGGTGTGCGGCCGTCGACGTCCGCTGCGCCTCCCTGTGGCGCCATCCTCGTGTAGGACCGGCTGCGACGCATGGAAGCCCGCCGGTGAACAGACCCGTGCGGCCACTTGCCGTGATCCGGCCGCAGTGGACGTTTACCACCGGGTAGGTTTGACTCGGACGTACGAGACACACATGGAGATTCGTATGAAATTATCCTTGTCGCCGGACGACGCCGCGTTCCGCGACGAACTGCGAAAGTTCTATCGGACCGAGATCCCGGAGGACATCCGCGCGCGCTTCCGCGTGGGCCAGGCGCTGACCCGCGACGACATCGTCACCACCCACAAGATCCTCAACGATCACGGCCTGGCGGTGCCCAACTGGCCCGTCGCGTGGGGCGGCAAGGACTGGACGCCGATGCAGCGCCATATCTGGCAGGACGAGATGCAGCTCGCGTCGGTGCCGGAGCCGCTGACCTTCAACGCGCAGATGATCGGCCCGGTGATCGCCCACTTCGGCTCCCAAGAGCTGAAGGAGCGCTTCCTGCCGCCCACCGCCGCGCTGGACATCTGGTGGTGCCAGGGCTTCTCCGAGCCGGACGCGGGCTCCGACCTCGCGTCGCTACGCACCACCGCGATCCGCGACGGCGACTCGTACCTCGTCAACGGGCAGAAGACCTGGACCACGCTCGCCCAGTACGCGGACTGGATATTCTGCCTGGTCCGCACCGACGCCAGTGCTTCGAAGAAGCAGTCGGGGATCTCGTTGCTGCTGTTCGACGTGAAATCGCCCGGCGTGACCATCCGGCCGATCAAGCTGATCGACGGCGGATACGAGGTGAACGAGGTCTTCTTCGAGAACGTCCGGGTGCCCGCCGATCAGCTGGTCGGCGCGGAGAACATGGGCTGGACCTACGCGAAGTTCCTGCTCGGCAACGAACGCACCGGAATCACCGGCGTCGGCCGCACCAAGGTCAAGATCGGCATCGCGAAGCAGTACGCGGCCGCCACCCGCTCTGGCGACGGCACGCTGCTGGCGGACCCGGTGTTCGCGGCGCGGATCGCCGAACTGGAGAACGAACTGCTCGCGCTGGAGCTCACCCAGCTGCGCGTGGTGTCCAACTCCGCGGACGGCAAGCCGAACCCGGCCTCGTCGGTGCTGAAGTTGCGTGGCTCCGAGCTCCAGCAGGCGGCGACCGAGCTGCTGCTGGACATCGCGGGACCGGACGCGATCCCGGTGGCCGCACCCGACATCGCCTCGCCGGGCTGGGCGCAGCGCAGTGGCCCCGGCTACCTGAACTACCGCAAGACAACCATCTACGGAGGCTCCAGCGAGGTGCAGCGCACCATCATCGCCTCCACGATCCTCGGATTGTGAGGCGCCGGCATGGATTTCGATCTCACCGATGAGCAGGTCATGCTCCGTGACACGGTGCGCGATCTGCTCGCGCGCAGCTACGACGCCGAATCCCGGCTGCAGATCACCGATTCCGATCTGGGCTGGAGCCGCGAGGTCTGGCGTCGGCTCGCCGATCTCGGCGTGCTCGGCCTGAGTTTCGCCGAAGCGGACGGTGGCATGGGTGCCGGTCCGGTGGAGACGATGGTCGTGCTGGAAGAGTTCGGCCGCAGGCTCGCGCCCGAACCGATCCTGGACGCGGTGCTGGTGCCAGGCGGGCTGGTCGCCGCGGCGGGCAGTGCCGAGCAGCGGCAGCGGACTCTGCCGCAGGTCGCGTCGGGCACGAAGCTGCTCGCGTTCGCTCACGCCGAGCCCGGGGTGCGCTGGCCGTCCACCGAACTGGCGACCACCGCCGTGCCGCACGATGATTCGTTCGAACTGACCGGGATCAAGAATCCCGTCCCGCACGGCGACAGCGCGGACGAGCTGGTGGTCAGTGCCGGATTGCCGGACGGCGGGGTGGGGCTGTTCCTGGTCGCCCCGGATGCGCCGGGCGTCGTCCGCAAGTCGTACCGCACGGTGGACGGCCGGCGCGGCGCACAGCTGGAACTCACCGAAACGCCCGCCGAGCGCCTCGGCGAGGCCGATGCGGCCGGTGTGATCGCCGCGGTGCTCACGCGCGCGCAGGCGAGCCTGTGCGCGGAGTCCGTCGGTGCGATGGAAGAGGCGCTGCGGCTCACCACCGAGTATCTGAAGCAGCGCAAGCAATTCGGGGTCACGCTGTCGAAGTTTCAGACGCTCACCCAGCGCGCGGCCGGCATGTACGTCTCGCTGGAGCTGGCGCGCAGCATGAGCCTGTATGCCACGGCTTCGCTGGTGGACGGCGGCGACGACCCGGTGATCGCCTCGCGCGCGCGGTTGCAGGTCGGCCGCGCGGCACGGCACATCGGGCAGGAAGCGATCCAGATGCACGGCGGCATCGGCGTCACCGCCGAGTACCCGGTCGGCCACTACGTGGCCCGGCTGACCGCGATCGAGCGCATCCTCGGCGGTGGGCTCGAGCATCTGCGGGTGCTCAGTTCCCGAGTAGGCGATTACGAGTTGCCCGAGTTGTAGGACCGCATGCCGTGGTGCGCGTTCGGCGCGCCCCACGGCGGCTCACTCGTCTTCGTCTCGCGGGCCGCTGGTTCTGTGCTGCGGGGCGGTGGGCTCGTCCGAGGGGTCGCCGGTCGCGCGCGCGGCGGCCGGTGGCCGGGAGTCGTCGGCCGGTGCGGCGTGCGCGGGGTCGTCGACTCGGTCGGACGGCTCGGCGGAGGTGCTGGTGATGAAGCCCGCGAATGGGGTCGCGCGCGGCAGGTTGTTCTGCGCGACCCGCCAGGTCGGCGACGGCGGGATGATCACCTTGGGGGTTGTGGAGCCGTTGGTGTCCTCCCGGACGACCAGCTCGGCCTGCTGCCCCGCCTTCAGTGGCGGTGGTGGCACGTAGGTGTCGTGCTTACCGACGCCGAACGAGCCGATCAGGACCAGTCCGATGGAAACCGCTCCCGTGGCAATCGCCGGACCGGCGATCTTGGCCCTGCTGTTCTCCATCGGTGACACTCCTCGTCGTTATCGAGTCGGCTCACCTTACTCGAGGCCGGTGCGGTCGAGCGAGGTGAGTGGTCGCTGGGGATGCGCCCTGAACGCACATTAAAACGCTTGTAGTTCAGATATCGAATTGGTCTCGTCGGCGTGTCGCGGGCACGTGTCGCTGTCTTCTGAGTTCCCGGAGTCGTAGCGTGTGTGAGCAAAGTTACGGGTGAGACGCCGGTATCGGACTGTGAGACACGTTGTGTGAGAACGTGAATGTGGTTCTCCGACCGGTGTCATCGAGGAGTAGATGATGGGAGCTTACTCGACAGCGCCCCGGCGTGGGTCATCCCATGCCGTGGAAGCTGCGGTGTCGGCAACTGCGCAGCATCTGGCGTCGAACCGGCAGGCGCGCACGCTGTCCACGATTTTGTCGCGGACGCTGGGCTGGCTGATCTTCATCGGCGGTATCGTCGGGGCGGTGCTCGGCATCGCGGGCCTGCACGTCGAAATCACCGTCGCCGGACTCATTCTCGCGTGCACCGCGGGGTTGACCCTGCTCAAGCTCCGCGCGGGTGGTGGCGAAGCCGACTGAACCGTCCGCGTCGCGCCTCGTTCCGGCTACGATGCCGGACGCGAAAAGTACGGGCGCGCAACATCGTAGGCGCCTACCGTGATCTGTATGAGGATCGAGATCACCACCGACGCCGGCGAGTTCCGCTCGCGTGCCGAATCGTTCTTGTCGCGTGATCCGTTGCGGCATACCGTGATCACCACCAGTATCGCCAATCACCTCAACGGCGTCGTCGTTCCGGCCGGGTCTTCGCGATTCGTCTCGGTCCACGACGAGGACGCCTCGGTGATCGGCGCGGCCATGCGGGTGGGAGGGCGCGACGTGTATCTCGGTGAGCTACCGCCCGACAGCATTGCCGCGGTGGCCGAATCGCTGGCCGCCGTTGTTCCGGAGAGCGCGGGTGTCGAGGGGGTGGTCGGCGACGCGACGGCCTTCGCTCAGCACTGGTGTGCGCTGTTGGGCACGGAATTCCATCAGTCGTATGCCGTCCGGCTCTACCGGCTCGGCGCGCTGCAAATCCCGGACGTCGCCGGAAAACCGCGCCGGGCGGTCGAATCCGATGTCGCGCTGTGTGCACGGTGGCTGGGGGCCATGAGCGATGAATCCGCGGAACTGCCGCTGGGACTGGACGAGACCGCGATCCGGCGCCGCGTCCTGGCGGGCCATTGGTGGCTGTGGGAGCGGGATGGCGAGCCGGTGAGCCTCGCCGCCCACCAGGTTGCGATCCAAGGCTGGTCGCGGATCGGCCCGGTCTACACTCCGCCCGCCGAACGCGGGCACGGCTACGCCAGCGCCGTGACCGCGCACGTGGCGAAACTGCTCCGCGCCAAAGGCTTGGACGTGTGCCTGTTCGCCGATACCGCCAACGCCACGGCCACCCGGATCTACCGCACGATCGGCTTCCACCCGACCCACGATTTCGCGCACTACGTCTTCGATGGAATCTAGGAGGCAGCCGCGCGGTGGGCGCGCAGAGCGGCGGTGAACAGACCGGTTCGCTCGGCTACCGCTGCGATGGTGCGGCGGGTGTCGTCCATGCCACTACCGTCCCGTCTTCCCCGAGGGGGACGCAAGAGGTCAGTTGAGCGGGGCGGACTTCCACCAGTTCATGAATTCGGCCTCGGTGGCGATGAACCCGTGGCTGTACATCAGCATGGCCGCTCGGCGCGGGTCGGCGGGGAACGCGGTGACCATTCGCGGGCGCAAATTGCGGCTGCCGCGCAGGGTGTAGTTCGTGTAGGTGTGGCCGTCGTTGTTGGTGGCGGTGGCGCGTTCGTTGGCAGGCAAGGCGTCCAGCACGGCCTGCGCGTCGGCGGGGGAGCCGTAGAGGTAGAAGTCGAAGGCCGCCTTGTTCGGTCCGCCGAAGCAGCTCCACATCAGCACCCAGTTGCCGAGATCGGGGTCCTCCTGATCGGCAGTCGCTTCACCCGGTTCGTGCGCGAAGCAGCCCGCCTTGTTGTATCCGGTGCCGGCGTGCACCAAGCTGTCGGCCGTGGTCTTGGGCAGCATGTCCGGGAACGCGGCACTGAGCTCCGCGGCACGGGCTCCGACCGTGGCGCGATCCGCGGTGGCCGGCACGGTCGTGGTCGCGGTGGTCGTGGTCGAACGGACGCTGGTCGAGGGCGCGACATCCTGGGTGCGCACCGGGGTCGTGGCAGCGGTGGAGCCGGGGGATCCGGTGTCGTCGAGCGCTGCCTCGATGATCAGAGCGATCAGTCCGACCACCAGCAGCAGGCCGAGCCATCTGCCCGCCGAGACATACCGGCGGGACCGTCGCGCCGGGCCGGGATACGCGCGAGCCTCTCGTGGCCCGATCGGCGAATCAGTCTGGAGGCCTGAGGTATTCAGTGGGGGCGACCAAGCCGGCGAATCGGTCTCGGGGGTCGGGGGATGCGGCGGGGTCGGCCACGCCGATGAGTTGGGCTGGGGGACCGGGGGAGAGGCCGGCTGCCACAACGGGGGCGCTGTCAATGCCTGCCATGCCGCAGCGGCGAATGCGGTACAGGAGTCGAAGCGCTCCGCCGGGTGCTTGGCCATCGCCTTCGCCAGCACCGGGTCCAGCGCCGGCGGCAGTCCCGGACGCAGCCTGCTGACCGGTGGCGCCGGTGCGCTGAGATGTCCCTGGATCACCGCGACCGGATTGCCGGCGTCGAACGGCACCGTGCCGGTCAGCAGCCGAAACAGCGTGCAGGCCAGGGAATACTGATCCGCCCGGTGATCCAGTACCGCCCCGGACAGCTGCTCCGGCGCCGCGTAGGCCAGGGTGGCGGTGAACGTGCCGGTCTGGGTGAGGCGTCCGGTGTCGTCCCGCAACCGTGCGATGCCGAAGTCGGTGAGGTAGACGCGCTCCGGCCCGTCCTGGGCGCGTTCCAGCAGAATGTTCGCCGGTTTGACGTCGCGGTGCAGTACGCCGCGACTGTGCGCGAAATCCAGCGCCTTGGCCGTCTCGGCGATGATCTGCACCGCCCGCTGCGGCGGTAGCGTCCACGCGTCCACCTCGGCGGCGTCGGTGCCGTCGATGTAGCGCATACAGATCCACAGCCGCTCGCCCTCGACGCCGCGGTCGAACACCGTGACGATGTTCGGGTGGTCCAGCCGCGCGACGAGATCCGCTTCCCGCTCGAAGCGGGCGCGGATCTCCTTGTCGTGGAACAGCTCCGGATTCAACAGCTTCATCGCCGTCAGCCGGGGCAGCCGTGGATGCCGGGCCAGGTACACCGATCCCATCCCGCCGCGGCCGAGCAGGCGTTCGATGGTGTACCCGGCGAAAACCTCACCGGTGTGCAACATGGTCAGTTCAACGGCGCCGAGCGCCACCAGCGCAGCAGCTCGTCGACCGTGGTGGAGCTGAAGCCGTCGCTGTACATCAGGAACTGCGCGCGATCCGGGTCGCCGGTGAACGCGGTGACCATCTTGGCGCCGTCATCGTTGTATTTGTAATTGGTATAGGTCTTTCCGCCGTTGGTGTCGGTGGATTTGGTGGCCTGCGCGGGCAGGCCCTTCAGCACCGACTGCACGTCGGCGGGCGTTTTGTAGGCGTAGATGCGGTAGAACGGATCGTCGTTGTTGCCGCCTTTGAAGCAACGCCATTGCGCGGCCCAGTCGCCGAAGTCCGGCTCGCCCTTGGACGGCGACGGTGGCGAACTCGACGAGGCCAGCCAGCACTCCGCGCCGTTGTAGCCGATCTCCTCGGTCTTGGAGGCGGGCACCATCCGCGGAAACTCCGCGCTGATCGCTTCCGGGGTCGCGTCCACGATGTTCGGCTTGACCGTCGAAGTATTCGTCGGGCCGGTGCTGTTCGAACTCGGACCGGAGACCGCGCCGATGATGCCGAGCACCAGCACGATCAGCACCACGACAGCCACCGCGATACCGATGATCAGGCCGGTGTTCTTCTTGGCCGGCGGTCCCGCCGAGGGGTGTACGTGCGCGCCGCGCGGCGGGGCGGCGAAACCAGAGAACCCGGTTTGCTGGGTGTAGGGATTGGTGGCTGTCGGCTGGGGCGCCGGGCCGGTGTGTGGGCGCGGATTCACCACAGCAGCGGGTGGCGCAGGCACCGGCGACGCCGCAAGGGAATTCGGGCCATGGGTGTGCGGGCCGGGACCGTTCACCTGGTAGCCGGGACCGCTCATGTGCGGGCCGTTCGCCACCGGGTGCGGCGGGCCGGTCGTCGGGCGCGGGCCCAGCGTCGGCTGCGGTGGCCCGGTGACCGGCCGTGGACCGCCGACCACCGGAATCGACGGGGCGCTCGAGTTGGTCAGCGCCTGCTTGGCGGCCGCGGCGAACTCCGCGCAGCTGCCATACCTGTCATCGGGCCGCTTGGCCATCGCTTTGGTCAGCACGCCGTCCAGCGCCAAGGGCAATCCGGGCCGCGCGCCGCTCAACGCGGGCGGCGCAGCTTGCAGGTGCCCCTGGATGACCGCGGCCGGGTTGGTCGCCGCGAACGGGCCGGTGCCGGTGAACAGCCAGAACAGCGAGCAAGCCAGCGAATACTGGTCGGAGCGGTGGTCCAGCGCGGCGCCGGTGAGCTGTTCGGGTGAGGCGTAGGCGAGTGTCGCGGTGAAGGTGCCGGTCTGGGTGAGATGACCGGTGTCGTCGCGCAGTCGCGCGATACCGAAGTCGGTGAGGTACACCCGCTCACCGCGCCCGGCCCCCGAACGGGCGAGCAGGATGTTGGCGGGCTTCACGTCGCGGTGCAGGACGCCGTTGCCGTGCGCGTAGTCCAGTGCGTCCGCGGTTTCCTTGATGATCTGTACGGCACGTTCGGGCGGCAGCGAGGTCGGTTGCACCGACGCGGCGTCGATCCCGTCGATGTACTGCATCGAAATCCACAGTTGCTCGTCTTCGAGCCCGCGGTCGTACACCGTGACGATGTTCGGGTGATCGAGCTGGGCGACCAGATCCGCCTCCCGTTCGAACCGCGCCCGCACCTCCTTGTCGAAGAACATCTCCCGATTCAGCAGCTTCAGCGCGGTCATCCGCGGCAGCCGCGGATGCTTCGCCAGATAGACCGATCCCATGCCACCGCGGCCGAGTTGCCGCTCGATGACATAGCCGGCGAAAACGTCACCGCTGGCCAGCATGATTGCTCCACTTCCCGCCGCGCGCCGGGACCCACCAGCGAACAGGCGTACAGCAATAGAACGCGCGGTCCGAGATGGGCCGGACCACGGGAAACATCGAAACCATAGCAGTAGTCGCGCGGCCACTCACCGCTCATCGAGCGTGGCGACACGCAGTGGCGAACGGCGGCCGGACCCGCTCGGCGGCGGCCGCGGCTGCGGGGGTTGCTGGTGTGGTCGCACAGCCGGCCCGGGGCGGCTGTGCAGGTTCGGCAGCTCGATCAATCCGGGGTGGGCGGGTCGCCGCGGCGGTGGGAAGATCGGGCGCGGTGGCGCAGCTCGCCGCGGCGGTTCTTGCGGCGACGATGGATGCGGCGCGGGCTGTGGTGCGGTGTGCTGTGCCGGCGGCGCAGGACGTTGTGGTGCCACCGGGGCGGGGTGCTGCGCCGGCGCGTGCCCGTCGGGGCGGATGCCGAAGTACGGCGCAGGACCATGCGGCGCAGTGGGGTCCGGCGCGACGCGCTGGGCGTCGAGAGCGTATCCGGCCGCGGCCGCGAACTCGGAGCAACTGGCGAACCGGTCCGCGGGCCGCTTGGCCATAGCGCGCGCCAGGACCGGGTCGAGCGCCGGCGGCAGGCCGGGACGCATCCGGCTCAGCACCGGGATCGGTGCGTACAGATGGCTGTTCAGCACCGCCGCCGGGTTGGCGGCTGGGTACGGCGGCGCGCCGGTGAGCATCCAGAACAGGGTGCAGGCCAGCGAATATTGGTCGGCCCGGTCGTCGAGCGGCTGACCGGTCAGCTGCTCCGGTGCGCCGAAAGCGAGCGTCGCGGTGATCGTGCCGCAGGAGCCGGCCGTGGTGTCGGTGCCGCGCACGCCCGCGATGCCGAAATCCGTGAGCAGTACCCGCTCCGGCCGGCCGATCGGCGCCTTGGCGAGCAGGATGTTGGCCGGTTTCACGTCGCGGTGCAGCACCTGGTTGGCGTGCGCGAAATCGAGTGCGGCGGCGGTGTCGCTGGCGATCTGCACCGCGCGGGCAGGCGCGAGCACATCGACGTCGGCGCAGGAGGCGTCCGCGCCCGGCACGTACTGCATGGAGATCCACAGCTGCTGGTCCTCGGCGCCTCGATCGAACACCGTGACGATGTTCGGATGATCCAGGCGCGCGACCAGATCGGCCTCACGTTCGAAACGGCGCCGCATTTCGGGGTCCGCGTAGAGTCCGCGTTTCAACAGCTTCAGGGCGGTAAGCCGGGGCAGCCGAGGATGCTGGGCCAGGTACACGGTGCCCATGCCGCCGTGGCCGAGCACGCGTTTGATGACGTAGCCTGCGAAAACATCGCCGGTCTGCAACACCGCTATACCCCCCTTGTCGAATCGAGCGCGGGACACTAACCATGTATCTCGCCGAGCCGCCGGGATGCAACAGTCGCGGCGCGAGCTCATCCGCTGTCGGTGCGGCCGGTTACGCTGACCACATGCGCATTGGAGCACATGTCCGGCTCGACAGCGACCCGATCGGCTTCGGCGAGAAACTGGGCGCCGATCTCATCCAGATGTTCGTCGTCGATCCGCAGAGCTGGGACAAGCCCACCCCGCACCCGCGGACCGCGGAAATCCTCGCCAGCCCGATCGATGTCGTGGTGCACTCCTCCTACCAGATCAACGTCGCGAGCCTGAACAACCGGCTGCGCATGCCCTCACGCAACGCGGTCGCCCAGCAGGCGAAGGCAGCCGCCGACCTCGGTGCGTTCGGTCTGGTGGTGCACGGCGGACACGTGCGCGGCGACGCCGAACTGGAGACCGGGATCGACAACTGGCGCAAGCTGTTCGAGCGCCAGCAGGACAAGGGCGGCTTCGCGGTGCCGATCCTGATCGAGAACACCGCCGGCGGCAACCACGCCATGGCCCGGCACTTCGATTCCATCGCCCGGCTGTGGGACGCGGTCGGCGACCACGGCGCAGGGTTCTGCCTCGATACCTGCCACGCCTGGGCGGGCGGCGAGGAACTGGTCGGCGTCGTCGAACGGATCAAGTCGATCACCGGCCGGATCGACCTGGTGCACCTGAACTCCTCGCGCGACGAATTCAACTCCGGCGCCGACCGCCACGCCAACTTCGCCGACGGCACCATCGACCCACAGTTGCTCGCCGAAGTGTGCCGAACAGCGGGCGCTCCGGTGATCTTGGAGACCCCCGCCGACGGCCTCGCGGAGGATCTGGCCTACCTGCGGGATTGTGTTTGATTTGCAGCGCTGTGTTTGATTTGCAGCGCCTGCGGCGCTGCGTGTTCGCGGCCCCGGGGAGTCTCGCGTCCGAGCGGGCGAGACTCGCGCCTTCGGCGCATGCGCTTCGCCCGCTCGGACGCGAGACGGGCCGCGAACGGTGCTCGTAAGACTCGCACCCGGTGGGGTTGGGTGGGTTCGGTTGTTGCGTGATTGTTCGGCGGTGATCGGGTGAGCTGTCCAGGCGCGACTTGCGACTGCGGCGCGTGCGCTTCGCTCGGATGCGAGACGGGCCACGAACGGCCGGTAAGACCCGCACCGGGCGGGGTGGGGTTCGGTTGTTGCGTGGTTGTTCTGCAGTGGTCGGCTGAGCTGTCTGGGCGAGACTCGCGTTTTCGGCGCATGCGCTTCGCCTGATCGGATGCGTGATGGGCCGCGAACGGTGCCCGTAGGAAATCGCACCCAACGAGCTGAGTTGGCCTTGTTTTCCAGGGATCGGCCGAGCGGGTGAGATCTCCGCTCGGTGAGGGTCGTTCGGTGTTCGTTTGTGATCAGCGCGACGAAAACCCTGGTTGGTGGGGTGGCTTCGGTGGTGTGCTCGAGCACGCACAACTGATCTCGACAACGAAGGTGATTCTATGACGGTCGCGCCCGCCACCCCATCCACCGCTTCCGTGACCAGGCTCGGCGCCCGCATCGGCGCGCGAGTCGACAACGTTCGGCTCGGCGGAGACCTGGACCCGGCCACCATCGACGTGATCCATCGCGCGCTGCTGGAGCACAAGGTCATCTTCTTCCGTGGGCAGGACCATCTCACCGAGGACGGGCAGTACGAGTTCGCTCAGCTGCTCGGCACGCCGACCACTCCGCACCCGACCGTCACCTCGCACGGTGTGAAGAGTCTCGCGATCGATTCCGAGCATGGCCGCGCCAACAGTTGGCACACCGATGTCACGTTCGTCGACCGCATCCCGAAGGCATCCATCCTGCGCGCGGTGCACCTGCCGAGTTACGGCGGCGCCACCACCTGGGCGTCCACCGTCGCGGCCTACGACTCGCTGCCGGAGCCGTTGCAGCGGCTCGCGGAGTCGCTTCGCGCGGTGCACACCAATCTCTACGACTACGCGGCTCGTACCGGCGCGGCGCCTGATCCGAACGCCGCCGCCTACCGCGCCGAGTTCGAGTCCACCTATTACGAGACCGAACACCCGGTGGTGCGGGTGCATCCCGAGACCGGCGAGCGGGCGCTGCTGCTCGGCCACTTCGTCAAGCACTTCGTCGGGCTGTCCAGCACCGAGTCGCACACTCTGTTCCGGCTTTTCCAGGATCGGGTCACCCGGCTGGAGAACACGGCCCGCTGGAACTGGGCGCCCGGCGACGTCGCCATCTGGGACAACCGCGCGACCCAGCACTACGCCATCGACGACTACGACGGCCAGCCGCGCAAGCTGACCCGCATCACGCTGGCCGGCGATGTCCCGGTCGGTGTCGACGGCCTGGCCGGCACCAGCATCGCGGGCAACGCCGAGCACTACTCGATCATCGAGGACGCGCAGCTGCTCGCATCCTGAGCGCGGGCCCGCATGGCCGCGGGTGCATCACTGCGGTAGTTGAGGGGCTGTGCGGGCCCGACGCGGGCGGCTCCGGGCGAGTGCGCCGCTGCCGGACGCGGCACGCCCGGCAGCGGCATCGGCGGGTCCGGTCGTGCGCACCGCCGGGCTCGGCGATCGAGCCGTCGTCGCGCAGATCTCGTACTCCCACGGGTAGCTGATCCACGTGCCGGAGCCGGGCGACGTGGTGAAGATCTCCGACGCGGGCAGCTCGCCCGCGGCCAGTTCCGCTACGCCGAGCTGGACGAGATGATCCGCGTCCCCGACTCGCAACCTCTCATTACGGCGTCGCCGAACAGCAAGGTCGCACAACGGAGTCGGCGTCTGTCGGGCCATCGCCGGGCGGCTCGGAGCGTGCTGCGGGGTCGCTGAGTCCGCGGGTAGCGCCGAGACCGGCGGTGGCATGGTCCAGACTGGTAGCCATGAGTATTCGGCCGCTGGACGGGGTGCGCGTCCTGGAACTCGGCAACTACATCGCCGCGCCGACCGCCGGGCGCATCCTCGGCGATTTCGGTGCCGAGGTGATCAAGGTGGAGCGCCCGAAGGTGGGTGATGAGCTGCGCAACTGGCGGCTCTACGGCGGTGCCACGTCGATGCTCTACCGGACGATCAACCGGAACAAGAAGTCCATCACGCTGGATCTTCGCACCGAGGCGGGGCGCGGCATCGTGCTGGAGCTGATCCGGCGCTGCGATGTGCTGCTGGAGAACTTCCGCCCCGGCATGCTGGAGAAATGGGGCTTGGGCCCGGAGGTGCTGAACGAGGCGAATCCGGACCTGGTGATCACCAGGATCTCCGCCTACGGGCAAACCGGTCCGATGTCGCAACGGCCGGGATTCGCCGCGGTGGCCGAGGCGGTCGGCGGCCTGCGTGAGCTGGTCGGCGACCCGGATCGTCCGCCGGTGCGCACCGGCGTCTCGATCGGCGACTCCATCGCCGGTATCTACGCCGCGTTCGGGACCGTGATGGCGCTGTTCCAGCGTGAGCGCGCGGCCGAACCGGTTCCCTTGCGGGAACGGGTGATCGACGTGGCGCTCAACGAGGCGATCTTGTCGGTGATGGAATCGTTGGTGCCGGACTACCTCGCCTACGGCATTCAGCGCGAGCGTGTGGGTGGCCGGATGGAGGGCATTGCGCCGAGCAACGCCTACCCGTGCGCCGACGGAACCAGCATCATCATCGGCGGCAACGGCGATGCCATCTTCCAGCGCTATATGGCGGTCATCGACCGCCCCGACCTCGCCGCCGATCCGGAGCTGCAGGACAACGCGGGCCGCTGGCGCAATCGCGAGCGTCTCGACGCGGCCATCGGCGAGTGGACGATCCGCCGCACCCGCGCCGAGGCGCTGAAACTTCTGGAAGCCGCGGCCATTCCCTGCGGACCGATCTACACGGCGGCCGATATCGTGGCCGACGAGCAGTACCGGGCCCGCAACATGATCCAGCCATTCCCCGTGGATGTCGGTGCGCCGGAACCGAAGACAGTCGGCTTCCCCGGCATCGTCCCGGTGATCGGCGAGCAGTCCCTGCCCATCGGCACCATCGGTCCCGATCTCGGCGAGCACACCCGCGAGGTGCTGTCCGGGGTGCTCGGTATGAGCGAAGCCAAGATTGATGCGTTGGAGGCGCGATGAGCGAGCGAACAAGCGACACGGCCACCCGCATGGTCATAGCGGAGCCGAGTGTGGGCGAGGCGCAGGTATGAGCGCACAGCCGTACGACCGCAGGCGTCCCCAGGGGCGGAGCATCCGGGAACTGCGTTCGCCGGGCAGCAGCAGGCCCGTCGTGCAGCCCAATCCGATGGGGGCGAGCGAAAAGCCATGGGGTGGCGTGATGTGCGGCCGCCGCCAGGCACCGGAGCAACGATGAGCGCGCCGCTGTTACGCGATGTCACCCTGCGTGACGGATTGCAGCTGACCGGCAAGTTGCTGTCGGCGCAGCGCAAGGTGGAACTCGTTCGCCGCCTGCTCGCGCTCGGGGTGCCCGCGCTCGAAATCGGCTCGATGGCCCGTCCGGACCTGGTCCCACCGATGGCCGACACGCTGGAGTTGGTCGCCGCGCTGACCCCCGAGGAACTGCGCCGCTGCTGGGTGTGGGTGGCCACGCCGCGGCACGTCGAGAAGGCCGCGGTGGCGGGCGTGCGCAACTTCCAGTACTGCTTCTCGGTGTCGGACGCGCACAATCGCGCGAACATCGGTCGCGACACCGAAGCCAGCATCGCCGCGATGCCGGACGCGGTGCGCCTGGCCCGCGAGGTGGACGGGTCGATCCAGCTGTGCCTGGCGACGGCTTTCACCTGCCCGTTCGACGGTCCCGTCGACCCGGAGCGGGTGCTCGCCATCGCCCGCGATCCCCGCACCGAGGGGGCGGACGACATCGTCCTCGCCGACACACTCGGCCAGGCGCATCCGGGCCAGGTGGCCGATCTCGTCACCGCGGTACGGGAACGAACACCTCAGCGGCGCATTGTCTTTCACGGTCACGACACCTGGGGGATGGGCGTGGCCAACACCCTCGCCGCCGTCGCGGCCGGCGCGGGCATGGTCGACGGTGCGCTCGGCGGGCTCGGCGGCTGCCCCTTCGCGCCGGGCGCGAGCGGCAACACCTCCTCCGAGGACATCCTGTTCGCGACCAGACCACCTTGGTTTACCCCCGCGACCCTGGCGGCGTTGGTGGAGATGTCGGGCGAACTACTCGCCGAACTCGGTGAACCCAATCGCTCCCGCGCCGTCGAAGGCGCTCACTCGAAAGCATCCGCCTTCGAGTGGGTCGTCGGCGGGAGCGTGCCGGTCGGCCCCGGCTCCAGCCGCGGAAAGCCCTGAAGTCTTAGTCGATAGACGATCTCGATCCGGCTCAGCTAGATCGGTCGCCCCCGAGATGGAGCGACCGCGCTGCAGTCAGGTCCACGATCGTCGATCGCGCGTACCGGGCCGGGGTCAGAAGCTGAGGCCCATCGGCTGGGAACCGTTCGGGCACACGAAACCGATGACGCGAACGCCGAGCGGCTCGATCAGCGCGTTGACCGGCAGAGTGTGCCCGGTGGAGCACACCGCCGTTCCGATCACCACCTGCGGCACGGAGGTCGAGTTCACGCACGTCATACCTACGCAGATCACTCCGGACGGAATCACCGCCGACGCCGGAGCAGCCACCAGCGCAGCCCCACAGACCGCACCCGCCACCATCGTCACGATGGATGCGACACGCTTCATTCCCTGTCCCCTCTCGCCATGGTGGGCAACTTGTGAGCAAAGTGCGACCGGGTCAACGTACCTGCGGTTATGCATTCAGCTCACCCGACTCGCCGCAAGGTGAGTCCAGTTCGGTTCGGCCGGCCCGCCGAGATCACGGAGCAGGAGATTGCCGGCCGTGCCGTCGCTGTAGCGGACCGCGGCGTCACACAGCTGACGGATCGTCATCCCCGCGGCCACATGCCGTGGTGTGATGGACGCGTTCTTCGTGAGGTCGGCTTCCGTGTAGGTGACGACGGTATCCAAGTGCGACAAGGGATTATGTGTTACCCCAGCGCCTCGACAGCGGCGCGGGCGGCATCAGCGACAAGAGGGTTGTCGGCTTGGGCGTTCTGCTCGAATTTCGTGGACAGGACAGCGATGACGAGCGGGGCGCGGCCGGGCGGCCACGCGATGGCGACGTCGAGGGCTCCGCCGTAGGCCGGGCTGCCGGTTTTGTCGCCGATGATCCACCCTGCGGGCAGCCCGGCGCGGATACGTTTGCCCCCGGTGGTATTGGCGATGAGCCACGACTTCAATTGCGCCCGTTCGGGTTCGGCGAGAACGTTGCCGAGGACCAAGGCGCGGTAGTCGGCGGCGAGGGCCGCGGGTGTGGTGGTGTCACGTTCGTCGCCGGGGACGGCGGTGTTCAGTTCGGTTTCCCAGCGGTCCAGACGTGAGATGTTGTCGCCGATGGAACGCAGGAACGCGGTGAAACCCGCGGGACCGCCGAGGAGTTTCAGCACCTGGTTGCCCGCGGTGTTGTCCGACACGGTGATCGTGGCCTCGCACAGCTGGGCAACGGTCATGCCGGTGTCGACGTTCTTGTCGGTCACCGGCGAATTCTCGACGAGATCGGCGCGGGAATAGTGGATCACCTGATCGAAGTAACCCGTCGACAGCGGATGGTCACGCAGGAGAGCACCGCACGCGAGACCCTTGAACGTGGAAGCCATCGGGAACTTCTCACCGTCCCGATGGCCGACGGTGCGGCCGGAGGCGGTGTCGATCGCGTACACGCCCAGCCGCGCTGCGTGGTTCGTCTCCATCTCGGTGAACGGCGGGCTCGCGGCAGCAAGGGTGGTATTCGGGTTCGTCGGCGCACCACCGCCCGACCCGCACGCGGCGGTGACGACGGTCAGCGCGGACACCGCCGCGGCGGCGAGAAGCCGGCGACGACCGAGCGGGGCACGGTGAGTATGGGCTGCGAAGATCACCGCTGCACCACACCATCGACACCACCGCACGCGCCAATATCAGACCACGGCGCGGACGAGTTGACTTCGATATCGCCGCAGGTTCGCCCGCACAGTTCGGTTCCGGCGCGGACTGCGGCGGGGCAACGAAACCGATGTCGTGAACCCCGCTGGTTCAATGACCGCATGGACCTGCTGCGCCACCTTCGCTTCTTCGTCTCGGTCGCGGACGAGGGGCACTTCGGCAGGGCGGCGGCCGCGCTCGACATGACCCAACCACCGCTGTCCCAGGGACTTCGGCGGCTCGAACGGCACCTGGGCGTCGACCTCATCCACCGCACCCGCCAAGGAGCCGTGCTCACCTCAGCCGGTCTCCAGCTGCTGCCCCGCGCTCGACTGCTCGTCGACGACGCCGAGCGTCTGCTCGCCGAGTCGCACCGCATCGCGCACGCCCACGGCGCCGTGCACTGGGGCGCGACCACGGCACTGCCCGACGGGGTGGTCATGGCGTGCGTCGGCGCACTGCGGACCGTGGGCGCCCCGGGTGCCGCGGTATCGACGACGGTGGGCGCGACCGTCGACCTCGTCGCCGACGTGCGCGCCGGCCTCTGCGACGTCGCGGTGATCGAGCATCCGGCCCTCGTCGACGGCGTCGAGGCCCGCCCGGTCGTCAAGGTACCGCGGTGGCTCGTCGTGCCGTCGGATCATCGCAGCGCCTGCGCTGAACGCCCCACCTTCCCCATGCTCGCGGGACTGAATTTCGCCCATCCGCCGCGCGCCACCAACCCGCCCGGTTTCGACACCGTGCTGGACCTGCTGCGTGAGCGAGGCCTCGACGCACCGACCGTGCCCGCGCCCGATGACCGCGCCGTATTCGCCGCGGTGGCCGCCGGAACAAGCTTCGGGCTCACGGCGACTCCTCCGTCCGCCGCGCCGGGCGTCACGTGGCTGCGCATCGCGCCGCAGGCGGTCGCCCTACGCGTGCGCGTAGTCCACCGTCCGGGAGCCGACACCCAAGCCGATGCGGTGGACCGGGTGCTGTACCGGGAGCGTCTCCACTGAGAAAAGCGTCGCATAGCGACTCGATGAGAGGCGGTGGCCGGGCGACGGGCGGGATGGGTGGACGCACCGTCGAGGAGAGGATCCGCGCCGTCTTCGCCGACGCGGGATGTATCGGCTGGCTGCACGCACGCCGCTGCGACGACTCCGCGGCCGAAATCTCCATCGGAGGTCGAGAGCGGGTGGTCGTCGCGTCGGTGTACAAGCTGCCGCTGTTCGTCGCGTTCTGCCGCTACGTCGACGCCGGGCGCATCGATCCCACGGCCCGGCTCACCGTGACCCCGTCCGACTGCACGCCGGGCCCGACCGGCATCGCCGTCATGCGCGACCCGGTGACGATGAGCCTGCGCGACCTGGCGACCTCGATGATGACCGTCTCGGACAACGCGGCGGCCGATGTCCTGCTCGGCGCGACCGGGCTCGGGGCGGTCGAGGAACTGCTGGACCACCTCGGTCTCTCCCAGACCCGGATCGTGGGCGGCACCGCCGACCTGCACCGCAGCCTGGTCCGCGACACCGACACCCACACGACCGCCGAGGCGTTCGCGATCCTGGCGGAGAATGACGACGCCTGGTCGGTTTCGGCGTACGACCCCGCTTACACGAGCGCGACGACACCGGAGGAAATGACCCGGTTCCTGCGCGCGGTGTGGAGCGGCGCGGTGCTGTCTCCCGAACAGACCGAGTTCGTCCGCACCGTCATGCGCTACCAGGTCTGGCCACATCGCATCGCCGCCGCTTTTCCGCACCGCAGCGTGTCGGTCGCGGGGAAGACCGGAACCATCGGCGTGATCCGCAACGAGGTCGCGGTGGTGGAGTTTCCCGGCGAGTATCCCGTCGCGGTCGCGGTTTTCACCCGCGCGGCGCGCGCGGACCCGCACCTGCCCGTCGTCGACGCCGCCATCGCCGAGACCGCCCGCATCGCGGTCACCGAACTCCGCCGCCCCGTGCCGCAGGAGTGACGTCCCGACCGCACCCGCCGGCCAGGTGACCACGGTGACCCACGCTACGAACCAACACAGACTCGGGGTGTTCCCCGATGGCATGTGAACGCGATCCCGGTAAGACTGGACGGCATGACTTCGCAAGCTTCGGTCGGCACCGCCGACACGGCGGTCACGACAGATGTCGCGGCCCGCGCCATCGAACTGACAAAGGTGTATGGATCGGGTGATACCCAGGTCAGGGCCTTGGACGGAGTGTCGACCGAGTTCGCGAAGGGAGAGTTCACCGCGATCATGGGCCCGTCCGGATCGGGGAAGTCGACCCTGATGCACTGCCTGGCCGGGCTCGACAGCGCCAGCTCGGGAGCTGTCCGCATCGGTGATACCGATCTCACCACGCTGTCCGACAAGCAGATGACCCGCCTGCGCCGGGACCGGATCGGGTTCGTCTTCCAGGCGTTCAACCTGGTGCCGACGCTCACGGCGCTGGAGAACATCACGCTGCCGTTGGATATCGCCGGACGCAAACCCGACCAGGACTGGTTGGAGACGGTGCTGAAGCGGCTCGGGCTGACCGATCGGCTCACCCACCGGCCCAGCGAGCTGTCCGGCGGACAGCAGCAGCGGGTAGCCTGCGCGCGGGCGCTGGCCGGGAAGCCGGAGATCATCTTCGGCGACGAGCCGACCGGCAACCTGGATTCCCGCGCCTCGGAGGAGGTGCTGTCGATCCTGCGCGCCGCGGTGGACGAGTTCGGGCAGACGGTCGTCATCGTGACACACGAGCCGCACGCCGCAGGGTTCGCCGACCGGGTGGTGTTCCTGGCCGACGGACGCATCGTGGACGAGATGCGCGATCCGACCGCCGACACCGTGCTGGACCGGATGAAAGCGTTGGAGCAGGCGTGACCGGGCGTTCGCGGGAAAACCGTCCGGTGCGTGCGATGCGGGGGCGGGTGTGATGGCCGGCAGTCCAATGCGCAGAGTGGCGCTGCGCAATCTCGCCGCGCACAAAGTGCGGCTCGCCCTGACCCTGTTGTCCGTGGTGCTCGGCACCGCCTTCATCGCGGGCTCGTTCGTGTTCACCGATACGTTGCAGCGCACCTTCGACGGAATCTTCGCCAATCAGGCCAAGGGCGTGGACGTTCGGGTGAGCCCGAAAGAGCGCCAGGCGCAAGGTATTCCGAACAACGTGGTGGACGAGCTGGCGAAATACCCCGGTGTCCGCACGGTTGCCCCGAGCGTGAACGGGCCGGTGGTGCTGCTCGACCCGACGGGCAAGAAAGCCGTGCAGACCGGCGGAGCGCCCACCTTCGGGCAGTCCTACCTGCCCCCCGAGAAAGCCGTCGCGGAGCCGATGAGGTTCACCCAGGGCGTCCCGCCCGCGCGCCCCGGCGAGATCGCCCTCAACACCGGCGGAGCTGAGCGGGCCGCGCTGCGGATCGGCGACCGAACCAAGATCCTGATCCCCTCGCAGCCCGATCCCATCGACGTGACACTCACCGGGATCTACGACGTCCCCTCCGACACGGGCGGCTTCATCGGCGTGCTGTTCGACGACGCGCAGGCGCGCAAGTTGTTCACCGACGGTCTGCACGTCGCCTATGTGGATCTCGCGGCCACCGGCGTCCCCGGTGACGAGCTGCGCGACAACTTGAGCCGGGATCTGCCCGGCTACAAGGTGCAGAACAGCGATCAGGTCCGCGCCGATCTGAAGACGGAAGTCTCCAACGCGCTCAATTTCATCAACTATTTCCTGCTCGCCTTCGGCGCCATCGCGCTGATCGTCGGCACGTTCATCATCTACAACACCTTCTCGATGATCGTCGCGCAGCGCCTGCGCGAGTTGGCGCTGCTGCGTGCCGTCGGGGCCAGCCGTCAGCAGGTCGGCCGGTCGGTGGTGGCCGAGGCGTTCGTCATCGGATTCATCGGCAGTGCGATCGGGCTCGCGGGCGGCATCGGACTGGCGTTCGGGCTCTCCGCGCTGCTGAACGCCTTCGACCTCGGATTGCCGACCGGATCGCTGACGGTGCTGCCGCGCACCATCGTGGTCGGATTGCTCGTCGGTCTCGTCGTGACGATGGTCAGCGCGTACGCGCCGGCACGCCGGGCCGCGCGGATCCCACCCGTGCAGGCCATGCGCGAGGAGTTCGCGTCCGCCGGAGAGTCGCTGCGCGTGCGCACGATCATCGGAGCGGTGCTCGCCGTGCTGGGCGCCGGATTCGTGGTGGTCGGTGCGCAGCGATCCGGTGGCACAGCGGCCGCGACGGTCGGCGTGGGCGCGCTGGGACTGATCTTCGCAGTGCTGCTCGCCGCGCCCGCCTTGTCGCGGCCGGTGGTGGCCGGGCTCGGGGTGCTGGTGCGGCCGTTCGGGCCGATCGGCCACATGGCGCGCAACAACGCGGCCCGCAATCCCCGGCGTACCGCCGCGACAGCGTTCGCCCTCACGCTCGGGCTGATGCTGGTTTCGGCGATCGGCATGCTGGGTGCCTCGGCAAAGGAGAGCGTCGGCGTCCTGGTCGACAAAGGTGTGCGAGCCGACTACGTGCTCGCGGGTCCGCAATTGCTCGGGGTGCCGTTCGGCGCGGCCGATGCGGCCCGCACGAAAGTGCCGGGAGTGGCCGAGGCGGTCGGCGTACGCGGCGCCGGTTTCAAGGTCGGCGACGAGCGGGTTTTCGCCGCGTCGGCGGACGGCCCGCTGGACGGCGTGCTGAGCTACGACATCGTGCGCGGCACCAACACCCTCGGCGACCGCGACGTGCTCATCTCCGAAGACGAGGCCGACAAACGCGGCTGGAAGGTCGGCGAAACGGTCAACCTGACCAGCTTCGATGGCAAGCAGTTTCCGCTCAGGGTGACCGGCGTGTACAAGAAGACACCGTTGCTCGGTCCCATGGTGGTGTCGCAAACCGTCTACAACGACGCCGTGCCGCTCAACTTCCGCACCAACGCGATAGTGCTGATCAAGGCGAAGCCGGGCGCGAATATCGCCGAGATGCGCACCGACCTGGAGAAAGCGACCGAGCAATTCGTCGTCGTGCAGGTGCAGGACCGCGAGGAGTTCAAAGGCGCGCAGGGCAGACAGATCAACACGCTGCTGGCCATCCTCTACGGCCTGCTCGCGTTGGCGGTGGTGATCGCGATCCTCGGCATCGTGAACACCCTCGCACTGTCGGTGGTGGAGCGACGCCGAGAAATCGGCATGCTGCGCGCTGTCGGCACGCAGCGCGCGCAAGTGCGCCGGACGATCTACCTGGAGTCGATGCTGATCGCCGTATTCGGCGCGATAGTCGGCATGGCGCTCGGCCTCGGCCTCGGCGTGGGCTTCCTGCGAACCCTGCGCGACCTCGGCCTGGACCAAATCGCCATCCCGTGGACCCAACTGGTGCTCGTCCTGATCAGCTCGGGCGTCGTCGGGGTACTGGCGGCACTGTGGCCCGCGGTGCGCGCCGCCCGCACGCCCCCGCTCGCGGCGATCGCCGATCTCTGAAAAGCCGTGCGGCGCACAATGATTGTGCGCCGCACGCCGCCGGGTATGCGCTGGCGAGGAGTGGATCGGATTTGTCCTGCCTGCGGTTTACTCGCAGGCGACACCATCGTTGTCGCGGTCCAATTGTGATCGGTAGCCGGGTTCCCCGCGCCGCAGGGGCGCTGCGCCTGCGGCGCGGGCTGCGGCGCAGTTGGGGTAATAGACGCTGGGCGATACGGGTTCCGGCGCGGGCACAGCGGCGGGTGGCGGGGCAGGCGCCGCAGCGGGTGGGGGTGCAGGCGCGGGAGCGGGGGGTGTGTGTAGCACGGTGGGTTGCGGCGCGGGCACGGCTTTGGGCGGCGCAGGAGCCTCCGACGGAGCGGGCTCGGTGCTGGATTGCGGTGGCGAAACCGGAACCGCCGCAGTAGTTGTCGTCGGGGGCGGCGTCGTGCGAGTGCTGGATGCCGCCGCAGTAGTGAGGCGCGTGATGGTAGTCGGTGTCGAAGAGCTATCGGGGCCTCCGCACGCGGTCGCTGTGAGCGCGACTGCCGCGAAGGTGACGAGGACGGCAGAACCCCGCCATACTGTTGCCATAGTTGCCTGACTCCGAGGTAGAGGAGCACGTCCGAGGCCGGGCAGGTGAGCGCCGCCGTTCCGAGGCGTCTCGCCCTCGCACCCCCGCGAACCGCACCCGCGTTGTTGGTGGTCGGTAGTCCCTCCGCCGGCCCTCCGCAGTGCGGAAACCGGGGACTGCCGGGACTATCGCAACCAGCTCCCAACGTGTTTCGCGGCGAGGCCGGACATCGCAGATTCGCACGTCCTGAATCTCGCCGCGGCCCGTGCCTGCCGGTTCCGGGCTCACGACCGACTCCGCGTGCTGATCACGCCGTGCGTGGTGGTCCAGGTTCTGTATCAAAGTTGGGAGGTGGGTCCGATCTCGGGGTGAAGGTACGCGAAAGCCAGATGTTCTTCCGTTCGGCGTCGTCCGGCGACAACTGATTTCGTGCGGCCGGGTCACTCGTCGTTTGGTCCAAGACCGCGGCGGCCACGTTACCGCACTCGCGTGGTGGCGAAATGGGACCGTGGTCTGACCTGTCGACATTGCCGCCGACCGTCTCGATGACGGCTGAACTCGAGATTCTCGAGGATTTGCGATCCAGCTGAAACCGGGGATAGGGGAGGATTCGGATGTCGTGCACCATCCGACTGGTGATACTAAATCAGCACCGCATATTTGCCATCCTGTGAAAATATAATTTCGTTCTATTACGAAGAGTTACCAAAAATCTCGGCAGGACTCCGATATATGTTCGGTAGGATTCTGTACTCGTACCAGCCGCAGATGCATGGAGATATGGAGTTCGAAGGCATGGATGATCACGAGGTGGTGGCGGCGCTGGCCGAGGTTCACGCGGTGTTCGATGACCTGGTGGAATACGGTATGGATACGTCTGAGATCGTCGGCGCGAGCGACGCAGTGATCGATAGGATGGCGGCTTGGCAGAACGTTCCTGCTGTGCCTGCTGCAGTGCGTGAGGTTCTCAGGTTGATCGGAATTAATCCGGGACGTTTTCAAGTTGCCGGGGATTTGAACATTGCCGCACTGAGTTCGGGTTGGAAGGAGATTGTCCTAGAGTTTCTCGATGAATTGCCGGCGGGATCCGATCCGATCTCGAACAGAGGGCATTCGTTGGTTATATGGGATTATCAGAGTTCGCATGCCGCATTGATCGATGGCGCTGATTTAAGAGATCCAGATCCCAAGGTGTGGGAGATAAGTGAAGGCGGTGATGTCACCGGCCACGACTCTGTGACTGCATTTTTTCGCAACCGAGCGCGGGTAGTCAAAAATATGATCGATTGGGATAGAAAGCGATCCCAGTAGGTCATATCGACCCGAAACCATCACGCCTGCAGAGGATTGTAAGTATTCAACCGATGGGTTTCGTGTAAATAAAATATGCCCAATCTATCGGCGACAAGAATTCGATGGTGCTACTTTATCTCAACCTTAAGGAAGAGTTGAAAAAGATCTACATGGGTGATATGAAAAATGTTCGAAGAGCATGGAAAGGCATCCGCGATGAATGATGACGATCTTGTGATGCAGGAAGTAATCGATTTCTTGGAAATGAGTGATGCCGAATTTGAAGCGATGAGTCTCGACGATAGAAAGGCTGTCGTCTTTCCGGAGGGCCATGAACGCGTTCCCAAACCAGATTTTCGGGCGTTGAGTATCGTTGAACTGGACGCTCACGCTCGGCGTAGAGAGCCACACTGGATTGCTGCTGTATATGAGCTCACAGACCGGGCCGCGTATGACGACGCTGCGGCACGAACTGTGGCGGGGCTGGCGAAGCTACCGCTTCTCAGAGAAGAACGAATCTACCATTGGGCTTCTATGGCATGGGCTGTGATAAACGAGCTCCTGAGGGCGGACACGCCCGTGGCGCGTTCGTGCGCCTACGAAATTTTCAATACGATCGACGAGGCTGAGCAGGCAGATATTCTGTTTTGGCTAAAAGCCTCTAGTATCGAACTTGCCCGCGTTGAAAAGGTGCTTTCTGACAAGCAGAATTCAGGGGACTGACAATAGATCGGATGTGCTGATCCGCCAGAACGATTCTGCTGCAACTGATTAAAGTATTCGATCTCGACTCGATTTGGAAGTCTACGCACCTCGAGGGAGCTCAATCGTGACCGATCCAAACTTCGACATCCAAGCTGCGAATGATATTCTGATGTCGATTTGTGAACTAATAATTCGGAGCTACCGGGAGATTGTATGGGACGCCCTGGCGCTGGTTGTAAATCTAGACGGAGTGGCATCCATGTATGGCTATACATACACCGATAACGGCGACTGGTCGGCTAACCTTCCAGCTAGCATCGGATTTTTGGAAAAGATGAAGGAATTTAGGTCGGCGACAAGTGTCCTTGGCGAGAACGACTGGAAGGCATGTCTCATTCAGGTCAAACGGGATGATATGAGCCTGAATGTCGAATACGAATATGATGATGCCGACCGGTGGTGCATAACACCTGACAACTATGAGCAAAGGATCGAAGAGTTGCGTCCGAAGTGAAGTGATCTCGGAAAGGTAGGCGATAGTTTCGCGTGCTGTGACGGAAGTCTGTGGGTGACACGCGGGTTGGGTGCTGGTGAGGATGTGGGGTCCCGGTAGGTGGGTTCTGCCCACAAGAACAGTCCGCCGAAGGAATCTGCATTTCGCCTATCCTGCCAATGCTCGACGTTCCTCCGGGAACTGGTGGCGTATGTGCCGCGGCTGCTTGCCGCCGAACGGGTGCTGACTTGCTGGTGGCAGGCATTGTTGCTGGTGGTGTGGTTCCGCAAGCAGGAAGATCTGGCCGTGCTCGGGGCGGGATTGGGTATCGGCCGCGCTACCTCCTGCCGGTACCGCGGACGAGATATTGATCTGAAACGAATCGGTTGCGCTGGTTGATGTTTCGCGTGTGAGCGATGATCTTCGGATGGACATGCGCAGGCTTTCCCCTGGTCAGCAGGAGGCGGTGCGGAAGCGGGTGATGGCCGCGTTGCTGGACGGGATGACGTCGGTGCAGGCGCGGCAGGTGTTCGGGGTGTCGGAGGGCTCTATCCGTAACTGGCGCAACCGGTTCGCCGTGGGTGGTGCCGATGGCCTGGACTCGGGCCGACCCGGTCGCAGGGCCGGTGAGAAGACGAAGCTGACGCCGTCGCAGGCCGAGGCGCTGGTCGAGTCGTTGACGGTGTTCACTCCCGAGGATCTGAATCTGGGTGGGCTGTTGTGGACTCTGCGGAAAGTCGCCGAGCTGGCACGGCGACTGTTCGGCGTCACCTACACCGAGCAGGGCATGGGGAAAGTGCTGCGCCGCATGGGTTTCACCTTCCAGCGCCCGGACCGGCGTGCGATCGAGGCCGACCCCGAAGCGATGCGTGCGTGGGTCGAGCACACCTACCCGAAGCTGGCCGCGCGGGCCAAGGCGGAAGGCGCGATCGTGTTGTTCGGTGACCAGGTCGGTCTCCGCAGCGACCATCTCTCGGGCCGCACGTGGGGCCGCAAAGGCCAGACCCCGACCGTGGCGCGGACCGGGAAACGGTTCTCCCTCAACGCGATGTCGACCATCTCCCCGCGCGGGGACCTGAACTTCACCCTTTTCAAAGGCCGGTTCGCTACCGAGCAGCTCCTCGAATTCCTCGCACGGCTGCTGGGCCAGCACACCCAGAAGATCCACCTGATCCTCGACGGTCATCCAGTGCACCGGTCCAAGGCCGTCGCCGACTGGGTCGCCGAACACGCCGACCGGCTCGAGCTGCACCTGCTGCCCCCGTACGCGCCGCATCTCAACCCCGACGAACTGGTCAACGCCGACCTCAAACGCACCCTCTCCGACCAGGTCATCACCAGCCGCGACCAGATGCAGACCGCCGTCCGCTCGTTCTTCCACCGCGTACAGAAGCTCCCCGACCGCGTCCGCGGCTACTTCCAAGGCCCACACACCATTTACGCTTCAATCATTTAGTTTCAGATTAATATGACTGGCTGCGGAGGGCTGTCGACGATCTGATCGAGTTCGACGAGTGAGCAGAGGTTTGACGGGCCCATCACCAGACCGTTTATCTCACCGCGACTCGAGTCGAGCGATGTTGGCCAGTCGTGGTGACAGCAGACCCCTTGCGGCGTGCCGGTAGCCACTAGAGGTGTTCGACCGAATGACGGCGGAAAAGATAGAAGAAATGATAATGGGAGGTCTATTGCCATGACTGAGCCGAACTTAGGCTTCGACGTCGAGGCCGCAACCGAAATTCTTATGTCGATCGGGGAACTCATCCTCGGGAATTCCGCATACCAGGATACCGAATGGGATGCTCTTTCGTTGGTCGTAAGCATGAGCGAGGGATCAAAATCCACTTTTGGCTATACTTACACCGATGATGGTGGCTGGCACCCCCGGCGGCCATCCGGCGGCGATGTTCTGAACAGAATCGAAGAATTCAGGTCGGCGACAAGCGTTCCCGGTAAGGAAGACTGGAAAGCGATTCTCATTCAGATCAAAAAGAATGACATGAGTTTTAATGTCGACTACAAATATGATGATGCCGACCGATGGCGTATAACGCCCGCCAACTACGAGCAAAGGATCGAAGAGCTTCGTCCACAGTGAGCCCGACGTCAATCCATCAGTCGGGCCGACGGCCCGGCTGATGGTTTTGGTTTCAGCGGATGGCGAACGTGCCGAGACAGGCCGATATATTTTGCGCCGGCTACCTCGTCGGCTGGGCGTCCATCTCGGCCGGCGGTAGCGGCCGGGCGAACTGACCGACGGTGTGCAGGTGACGCAGCGCTTCGGCATACGAGCCGAGGAGGCTGGTTTCGGAATAGGGCAGCCCGAGTTCTGCGCAGAACTCCGTGACCAGCGGCTGGGCTCGTGGAAGGTTGGGCCGGGGCATGGCGGGGAACAGGTGATGCTCGATCTGGTAGTTCAGGCCGCCCAGTGCCGCATCGGTGAGTCGGCCGCCGCGGACGTTGCGGGACGTGAGCACTTGCCGGCGCAGGAAGTCGGTGGAGTCGGCGGCGGTCAGGACTGCCATCCCCTTGTGATTCGGGGCGAAAGTGCAGCCCATGTAGAAGCCGAACAGGCCCTGCTGCACGATGATGAAGGCCACCGCCTTGATCGGGGGCAGGACCAGGAACACCGTGCCGAGGTACCCGACGGCGTGCGCGGCCAACAGCATCGCCTCCGTGGTCCGGTGCCGGATCGGCCACCGCAGCACCGCCCTGGCACTCGCGTAGTGCAGGCTGACGGCCTCCAGGAACAGCATCGGAAAGAACAGCCGAGCCTGATGCCGGAATATGAACCGCCGGATGCCGCGGCTGGCGCGTGCTCGATCGCCGGAATGGGCCAGCACTCCCATGACGTCGGGGTCGGCACCTTCGGTATTGGGATGGGCGTGGTGTCGATTGTGATTGCTGGTCCACCAGCCGATGCTGACACCGATGCCGAGATTGCCGAAGATCACCCCGAACAGGTAGTTGGCCCGTCGCGTGCGGAAGATCTGCCGGTGCCCGGCGTCATGGCCCAGGAAGGCGATCTGGGCGAACACCACTGCCAAGAACGCAGCTACGCCGAGTTGCCACCACGAGTCGCCAATGACGACGAACGCCGCCCACCCGGCTGCCAATGCTGCGGTGGTGGCCGCACTCTTCCAGAAGTAGTACCGCAACCGCCGGTCCAGCAGCCCTTCCTCGCGCACCCTGCGTAGCAACACCGAATATGCGCTGCCACGCGGAGGCACCGCACTTTCTATCACTACGGGCCGCATACGTCCTGCTCTCACGGTTGTCGGGGCTTTTGACAGTCGTCCACCGGACCCGACCAAACCTCTTGTTGGAAGTCAGGCAAATAAGGGCTCGTCTGTGTGAGCACAGAATGCCACGACGACACCACCGCCAGGTGAACAGGTGTGCCGGTCGGTCATACATCTACGTGAAGGTATGTTCTTGCCGTATCTGGAATGTTCTGACCCGGAGGGGTTCACGTCGGCGCGGGGCTGAAATCCCGGTCATGTGGGCAAGCTTTGAAGTAAGCGTGGTCACCGCATAGTGGCGGCCTTCGGTACGCTCTATCGGGTGCATAGCGGTTCAAGCTGAGTGGGTGAACTCGCCGATTTGGACGCCGCTGGTGAACGCGTCCCACTGGCTCGGAGTGAACACCAAGGCGGGGCCGTTGGGGTTCTTGCTGTCCCGTACCCCGACCATGCCCTGATCCAGGAAGGCGACCTCGACGCAGTCTTTGCCCATCGAGCTTCGGGTGCTCTTGAACCACTGGGCACCGGTTAGGTCGACGTTCACGCCAAGTACTCCTTCATTCGTTGCCGAAGCAGCGTCCTGCTCGCGACTGCGTCCAGCGCGTTGTGCCGGATGATGGTGAGGGCCTCGCGGTACCGTCGAAGATCCGACTCTGCCTCAAGGTACATGTCGCCCGTGAAGCCCTCAACGTAGATAACCGTTGGTTCCGCTGTGCTACCTGCGGCATCGAGTCCGTAATCGAGGATCGAGAACGGTCCGACCGGCCCGCCGACCGGAAAGCCCGCGCTGAACGGAAGCATTCGAATCGTGACGTTCGGACGGGTGCTCAGGTCTGCGAGATGGCGATGTTGCGCGGCCATGATCTTGGGACTGCCGACGAGCGGGTTCAGGGCAGCTTCATAGAGGATGACGTCGAGCGTCGCGGGGTTTGCCCTACGGGTGATGATCGCTTGACGCTTGGTCTTCAGCTCGATACGCCGCTGCCGCTCTTCCTCCGAGTCCTTGGGGAAGTAGGTCCGGTCGAGCGTCGCGGCGTAGTCAGTGGTCTGCAACAACCCGGGAATGATGTCGGGACGGAAGATCTCGATATGGCGGGCGCTTGCTTCCAAGCCGATGTAGACGTTGAACCTCTCCGGGATGAGGTCGCCGAAGCTGTGCCACCAGCTCTTCTCGGCGCCCTGCTTGAACAGGCCGACCATCGCTGCGGTCTTCTCGTCATCGAAACCGAGGTTCTGGCAGAGCAGTTCGATGTCCCGGGCGCGGAGCCGGCCGACATCGCCTCGTTCCAGCCTGGACTGGGTGCTCACACTCCAGTCCATGATGGCCGCGATCTGCCCTTGCGTGAGGTTCTGCTCTTCGCGCGATTCACGCAGGTAGCGACCCATCTGCCGACGTGGCAGTGACGCTTTGGTGCCTTGCTTCGCCATCCCCAACCCCCAAGTCGGCATTATCAGTTCGATCGCTTTTCACTGTCAGTTTGGCGGACATCCTGGAGCTTCGCGGCAAAATTTAGAAATTCTCAGTTCGGCATTGGCAGCGTAGTCAGACGGTGGTGTGCTTGGTCTCGACGTTCAGGTGACAGCGCGGTCCGCTGGATGGACTCGGATCACTTATAGCAGCAACGACTTTCAGCAATAGTTGGCAATCTCGAGTTCGATTCACGGGCGCTGACGAGCCGGGAAACGCTGGCGTTGGTCACCCGGACGTCCTGCAAGGCAGTACGCCGACCCGTTCCGAGGGGGATCAATGACCTATGCGAATGCAATCGTGCCGTCGACCACGAGCAAGCCGAAAGCACTGGGATTCATACGAAATGATGTCTTGGGCCTACACGCACCGCGTCATGCCGCCGAAGTGCAACGGCACGCTTGTGGGCTCAGGTACCAATACGTCTACACCGTCCGTCCGCCGGATCATGTGGATGACCCGGTCCGGTACGTGCTGGATATCGCGGCCGGGCTTGGCGTGGACGTGATCGTCGTCTTCGAGCTGGGTCATGTCGACAATCGACCAGCCCTGGTCTGTGACAAGGGTTTCGATCTCGAAACGGTCAGTCCGCGGGAAACCTGGGTGCGCTCGCCTCGGCCCGTGCCCGGCGTGGTGGCCGAGGAGGCATGATGAGCATCGGAATTGTCGTGGCTCCTCCGCTGATCTGTGGAGATGCGGATGTGGAGCTCGCTCACCGCCTCATGCAGGCGCATCGCGCCTGCCGGATCGACCGGTGCGCCTGGAAACTCGCGGCCTATCACACGCTTGTGGTCTACGGCCGGATTGTGCCGCAAACGCGTAGTCCGCGGGAGCGTGCGGCCGAGCGGAAGATTTCGTTTCCGCCTATGGAGGACGACAACACGTTTCCCGAGTGCACGTTTCCGTCGCAGACGCTTCGGCAGGTGCTGGACCAGCTGAACCGGCTATCGCCGGAGCAGAGGCCCGAAGCTGGGCCACCGCTAGAGGGGATGTGACCTCGGTGAGCGTGTGGGACTTTATGCACTGCGTTGCCGCGACCGTCGGCGGCGGGTCCTGCGTCGGTCTCGCGTTTGCGTGTTTGTGGCCGAACAGTTCTTCGCCACGCGCGGCCACGGCAGGCCGCCGTCGGACTGCTGCGACCGGCGAGATGCCGACAGTGCCGAAGGCATGGACCTGTGCTGCGCCGCGCGAATTGTTGACGCTTGCCGAGGCGCATGTCGCGATGCAACGGCATCGGGAACACCGGTGTGCACGTAAGCGCGCTGCGTGGGATGTGCTGGTAGCGGCCGGGCATATTGTGCCGGATTCGCATCGGCGGAACAAGGCTCTGTGAAGGTCACGTCCGACGCCGCTCATTGACGAGCGTAATGTTGGGATATTCCCAACGTGGGGGCTAGGCTGGGGGTATGGACAACGAGCTGCGCGCGGTGGGGGATCGAATTCGATCTGTCATGCCGGATGGGTGGAGCCAGCGACAGCTCGCGGAGCGAACGGGTATGAAGACCGATGCTCTGTCGCGAGCCTTGAATGGGCAGCGAGGGTTCTCGTCTGTGGAACTCGCCCGGATCGCGGATGAACTCGGCACCGATCTCTACTGGCTGGTCACAGGCGAGCAGGATCCGCATCGTGTGCGGATCGCTGCTCGGCACAGCTGGGACGCCGCGCAGCGTCTTCGAGTCAACCCGGGACGTCCGAGTGATGACCAGCTACTCGGGCGGGTGGCCGAAGCGTATGCCGCGGCCTACCCGGAAGGGCCGTCTCCGACCGAACCGTTGCCCGAGAACCCCACAGCCATGCGCGAGGTATTGGGTGAACATTTCGTGCGGGAGTATGGCGCCATCGTTGAGGATCGGCTGGGCGTGGATGTCGTGCGTCTGCCGATGCTATCCACTGATTACTCGTTGAGCATAGGTTCCCGGGCGGTCGTCATACTCACGACCACGCCGTACTGGTTCCGGAGCAACTGGTCTTTGGCCCATGAACTGGCGCATTTCGCGCTCGGACACCACACAGGGGACTCCACGCCGGGTGAGGCGGATGAGGCGCCTGCGGATCAATTCGCGGCGGAGTTGCTGCTGCCGAGGGATTTGGTCGTGCGGGAGGATTGGCGTCGAATGGATGAGCCTGCCGTAGTGGAATTCCTTTGGCGGACAGGGGTATCCACAAAGGCTCTGAGTATTCGACTGGACTCGTTGGACGTGCCGGTCTCGACGGAGGTGGTTGCCGCGCTGAAGCGTCGCACGCTGGACCTGATTCGTGCCAATGCGGGCGAGGAGCGAGGAAGGATCGGTGGCGTGAAGGAATTGATCGTTCGTCAGCAACAGTCGGCCGCCCGAGTGTTTCCCCCGGCCCTGGTCGATGCGCTTCAGAAGCGAGTGGGGGCCGGTGCGGCCTCGCCCGAACATCTTGCGTGGGTGCTGGGTGTGCCGGTGGACGAGATCGATTTTCCCGAACCCGACGATGACATCGAAGCCGGCGACGACTATGAGCGCGTGTTCGCCGCTCGGCCGAGTGCAACTGATCTGGCGGACTGGCTGGCTGCGAGTGGCCAGTCCGCGCAGTGAATCCACCTGACATCCGCTGGGGCACCATCACCGAACGCCGAGAGGTGAAGAACCATCCATTTCAAACGTTTTCGTGTACCGCTCCGCATCCGAAGACGCCAGAGGGGCGAAAACTGCCTCATCCGAAGCAGTGGGAATGGAACGCGCAAGGCTTCATTCTCGGCAGTTCATGTCGGCGTGATCGGTGTCAGTACGGCAGTGCGTGGCCAGGGAGGGGCGGTCGCAGACCGGACGCTGCAGGAAGTACGCAATGTTGCCCTCGGGGATGGACGGGCAAGCGGCGCGAACGCTGTGTTGGCGACCGCGAACATTCATACTCGGAACTTCGCCAGTCAGCGTCTCTTCGAGCGAGCTGGGTACGAACCCCGTGGGGTCCCCAGCGGCGAGCTCCAGCAATGGATTTGCCGCCTCGATGCGTGAAAGGACGTTCAAACGGATGCTGTCGGCTCGTATCGACTGAGTCGAGGACAACGATGGCCGTCTGCTGGTGCGCGCGCCGCCCGCGGACGGCGTGGTCGTCCGGACATTTGAGCGCGCCCGGGATCGGATCGCAGCGGCGCCTACGGCCGATCGCACTAAGCTTGATTTTGAGGAACTATACTTCCTGTAACTATACTTCCTCAAAATTGGGAGGTGATCTCCCTGGTTGGCAAGCCAGCAGACATCTTCGACCGTGATCGGGAGTGGCGTGCACTCACCGGCTTCGTCACCAGTGGACAGCCGCACGCGACTCTCGGGGTGGTGTCCGGTCGGCGGCGGCAAGGGAAGACGTTTCTGCTGGAGGCCTTATGCGAGGTCACCGGCGGGTTCTATTTCGCGGCCGACCAGGCCACCGAGGCCGAGTCGTTACGGTATCTGGCCGCGGCCGTTGTGGAGTTCACCGGTTCACCGCTGCCGGTGCGGTTCGATGATTGGCGCCAAGCGATCGACACGCTGCTCGCGGTCACCGCCGATCGTGAGCTTCCGGTGGTGATCGATGAGTTCCCGTATCTGGCCAAGGCCAGCCCGTCGCTGCCATCGGTCATCCAGGCCGCACTGGCACCTCGCCGAGCCGAGCGACTCCGCTCCAGGGCCAGGCTGCTGCTGTGCGGTTCGGCCATGTCGTTTATGGGTTCGCTGCTGTCCGGTGGTGCTCCGCTGCGCGGGCGTGCCGGCTTGGAACTGATCGTGCCGACGCTCGATTACCGGCTGGCGGCCGAATTCTGGGGAATCGACGATCCCCGGCTGGCAATCCAGGTTCATGCGATCGTCGGAGGAACGCCCGCTTACCGGCGCGAGTTCGTCGAGGACGACACACCCAACGGTCTAGGCGATTTCGACAACTGGGCGGTCCGGACGGTCCTCAACCCCGCCAGTCCGCTCTTTCGTGAAGCCCGATATCTGCTGAGCGAGGAGCCCGGATTGCGCGATCCGGGCCTGTATCACTCGGTGCTGGCCGCAGTCGCACACGGCAATTCGACCAGCGGCGGCATAGCCTCTTATGTCGGGCGCAAGGCCAGTGACATCACCCATCCGCTGGCGGTACTCGAAGTACTGTGGTCTGCTGCGCCGCGAACACGACATGTTCCGCGGAAACCGCATGATCTACCGCATCAACGAACCACTCGTCACCTTCTACCAAGCGATCCTGCGACCCGACTGGGCCGAGTGGGAGCGCGCACGCGACACCGGCCGCCAGTGGCAGCGACGCCGACATCGGTTCGAAAGCAATGTGCTGGGACCGCATTTCGAGGAAGTTTGCCGGAACTGGGTCGCCGACTATGCCACCGATGACGTATTCGGCGGCCACATCACGCGCGTCGGCAGCGGAACGGTCAACGACCCTGCCGCGAAGACAACTCACGACATCGACATCGCCGTGTTCGGCGAACTCCCCGACGGCCGCGAAGCGCTCCTGTCGATCGGCGAAGTCAAGTGGAACGACACGATGGGCACAGGACATCTCGACCGGCTCCGCCGAATAAAAGATCTCCTCGCACCACGATTCGACACCAGCCACACCCTATTGGCCTGTTACAGCGCGGCAGGATTCATGCCCGCCCTTCACGAGGCCGCCACAGCCGGCGAAACAGTCTTGATCGGTCTCGACGATCTGTACCGCGATTGAGTGTCACCAGACCCCCAACTCGAAGGCCATGCGCAACCGGCTCGCCGACCGCTCCGGCAGCACCGTTTCGACCAGCAGCAGGTCGGTGAAGGTTTCGGCGGACATCATGATTCACGGCCCGGCAAGCCGTCGACGTAAATTTCTCCTGGACCGGGGTCCGATTGCGCTTTCGGCACGACGCTGCCAGCGATCAGTACTTAGAGACTGATGTTACAAATCTGTACCGGATAGTCGGTGTCATGGATCCGCACCATCAATTCGGGTGTCCAGCGCTGGGTCATCGCCGTCATGCCGTGCAATGTCACAATGCCGTGACATGAAGTGCATGTCACGGTACCATGACTTCATGACCCAGCCGCGGACTCGACGCCAGCTGGTGCAACTCGGTGCGATGCTGCGCAAGGCTCGCCTCGACGCCGGGTTGACCCAGGAACAGCTCGGCGAGCTGGCGGGGGTCTCCCGCCAGCTCGTCAGTCGCGTCGAGGCTGGTAGCTCGCGCGGAGAGATCGGCCGTGTCGCCCAGATCGCTGGTGCATTGGGGCTGCGGCTGGTCGCCACAGCTGTGTCGCAGCGCACCACTCCATCACGGGACCAGCAGGCGATCCAAGACTTGCTCAGCCGGATCAGGCGTGGTGAGAATTCGCCGAATGCGCACGTCCCGGAGTCTCATGAGTGATCTTGTCGTGGTTCTGAACGGGCTACTGACCGGAGCCGTGATACATGACGCCGGGCGACCCCGCTTTGCATACTTGGACGACTACGCTGCCGACATCGACGCCACCCCGTTGTCGCTGTCGATGCCCTTGGCTGTCGGGCGTACCTACGATCATCGCGTCACCGCGCCGTGGCTGACGAACCTGCTGCCCGATGACGCCAATGTTCGTGAACGTCTGGCCCGTGAGTTCGGTGTCCAGTCCGGCAGCGCCACCGCACTGCTGGAACAGATCGGTCGCGACTGCGCCGGAGCTGTGCAACTGGCCGCGCCCGAGGACATCGATGACGTGCTCACCCGAAGTGGCAGCCTGGAACAGGTTACCGACGTCCAGATCGGGCAGCGGTTGCGCGCGCTGCAGAGCGCGCCGCAGCAGTGGACGCGCTCCGACGAGCGTTGGAGCCTGGCGGGAGCGCAGGCCAAGTTCGCGGCTGTGCGCACCGGCGACGGGGGATGGGCGTACGCACATGGCAACGCCGCGAGTACCCACATCATCAAACCGGGAATCGGACGCTTCCCCGGGCAGGCATTCAATGAACATCTGTGTCTACGCGCGTTGGCGTCAGTTGGAATCTCCTCGGCGGCGTCCGAATTCATCGAGTTCGACGGCATTGCCGCGATCGTCGTCGAACGATACGACCGGCTACGCCTTGCTGACGGAAGCGTGATCCGATTACATCAGGAGGACATGTGCCAAGCGTTGTCGGTGTGGCCTGAGCGCAAGTACGCCGCCGATGGCGGGCCGTCAGCCCTCGAGATCGCCCAATTGCTGGCACGTGAGGCTGCCCATGAGGACGTCGACCGATTCGCCGACGCCGTCATCGCCCAATACCTACTCGGCGCTCCCGATGCTCACGCCAAGAACTACTCGGTCGTCCTCAGCGGTGTCGACGTTGCTCTGGCCCCGATCTACGACGTCGCAAGCTCACTGCCGTACAACCCGAACCGAGGGTCGGACCTGCGTCGAGTGGCCATGCCGATCGGCGGTCGCTCGAAGTTCGGCGAAGTCACCCTGCACCACATTGCGAAGTTCGCACGTAACGTCGGCACCGATCCGGATCGACTCGTCGCCCGGACACGCGAGATGGCCGCCGGTCTGCCCGACGCACTGACAGCGGTCGGCGGCGCTATCACTGACACCACGCTGGCGTCGCTGCGCGCGCGGCTTGTCGACGCGGTGGCCGAGCAGTGCGCCACCATCGACACCGCGGAGGTACGCAGAAGCACCAAGCGCGCACCCACGCGCGCTCCGGACAAGCTCGGTGCGGACACCGAATAGCGAAACCTGATTCGGGCGGCGGTGTGCGGTCTGAGCAGCACTAACGGATTCGTACACGCGCCGCGGCGATCACCGGGAAAACGCGCCCCGCCACGTACGATCGCAGAGCCGTCCTGTTCGCCAGTCCGGACAAGGAGTTGTTATGGAGCCGATCACTATCGTGAACACTCTGCTGACGCTCGCCGTGCAGGTCTTCTCCCTCCTGCAAAGCTTCACCATCTGACCGAACGACGGCCCGTGGCAGATCCGCGCCGTGCTTCGTCGCGGTCAGGGTTTGCCACGGGGCCGTCCTAGTGATGCGCGGCGTTGGCGTTGGCCCAGGACTGGATGTCGCCGCGGTCGAGGGCCACGGCCAGCAGGGTGGGGAATTTGTCGGGGGTGCAGGCGAAAGCCGGGATGCCGAGAGCGGCAAGGGCCGCGGCGTTCTCGTGGTCGAAGGCGGGAGCACCGTCATCGGAGAGGGCGAGCAGCACGACGACCTGCGCGCCGGATTCGCGCATCGCGTGGACGCGCCGCAGCATCTCGTCGCGGATGCCGCCCTCATAGAGGTCGGAGATCAGGACGAACAGCGTGTCGGCGGGGCGGGTGATCAGGGACTGGCAGTAGGCGAGGGCGCGGTTGATATCGGTGCCGCCGCCGAGCTGCGTGCCGAACAGGACCTCCACCGGGTCGTCGAGTTTGTCGGTGAGATCCACGATTTCGGTGTCGAAGACCACCAGCGAGGTGCGCAGCGCACGCATGGATGCCAGCACCGCGCCGAACACCGATGCGTACACGACGCTGGCGGCCATCGAGCCGGACTGGTCGATCGCGAGCACCACGTCGCGACGCACCGCCTGCGCCTTGCGGCCGTAGCCGACCAGGCGTTCCGGGACCACGGTGCGATGCTCGGGCAGATAGGTGGCGAGGTTCTTGCGAATGGTGCGGTCCCAGTCGATATCTCGCAAACGTGGCCGGGTGACGCGGGCAGCCCGGTTCAGCGCGCCGGAGACCGCGGCGACGGTGTGCGCCGCGATGCGCTGCTCGATCTCGCGCACCACCTTCTCCACCACCATGCGCGCGGTCGCCTTGGTGGTCTCGGGCATCACCCGATTCAGGCTCAGCAAGGTGCCGACCAGATGCACGTCCGGCTCGACGGCTTCGAGCAGTTCCGGTTCCAGAAGTAACTGGGTGAGCTCGAGCCGCTGCACGGCGTCGCGCTGCATGACTTCGACGACGCTGGCGGGAAAGTAGCTGCGAATATCGCCGAGCCAGCGGGCCACCCGCGGCGCCGAACCTTGCAAGCCGCCGGTGCGTTTCCCCGGTGACGTCTCGTCGCCGGTGTTGTACAACGCCGACAGCGCCCGGTCCATGGCGGCGTCCGTGCTCGAGCCCAGCCCGCCGAGCCCTTCCTCCGCTGCTGCGCCGAGCACCAATCGCCAACGCCTGGCTCGGGTTTCGTCGATCATGCGGTGCCCCTTTCGGCATGGCTCATACCGTCACCCCGAGAATCTCCGCCGCGGTGCGTACCGCGACGATCGCACGGTCCAGGTCGATACCCCCGGCGGTCGAGGCGACGGTGACGGATCCGCCGTCGCGCACTGCCTGTCCGATCGCGCGGCGTTCGCCGGATTCGAATGCACCGAATGTGCGGCGCAGCAGCGGAAGTGTCTCCACGAACGTGTCGTCGCCGAGGCCGCGCAGCCAGTCGTCGATGAGCCGCAGCAACTCGCGATCGTGGACGAGCAGCAGTCCGCGACCGCCGAGGAACCCGTCGATCCACGCCGCCTTGGCGGCGGCGGGGTTGCCGACCGACAGGGCGGCGGAGAGCCTGCGCGCGGACTCGGACTCATCGATGCGGCCCGCGTCGGCGAGCAGGCGGACCGCGCGCCCTATCAGGGCACCGTGCACGTCGTCGCGGTCGGCGACGCGGCGCAAGGCAGCCAGCCACTCGCCGGTCGCCCAGCTGTCATCCCTGGTGTGGATCGCGGTGTGTGCCGCGTCCAGCAGCGTGCGCAGTTCGGTGGCGGCGTCGGTGTCCAACCCGGTGACCGCGGCCGACAACCCTGCGCAGATACGCACCAGCAGCCCATCGGCGACATGCGCCAGCGCCTTGGTGTCGGTGCCGCGCACGTCGCCGTAGCGCAGGGTCCGGGTCAGGCCGGGCAGCGCGGCGAGCAGGTGCGTGACGTCGTGATCGAGTGCGGCGGTGGACTCCAGCCGGGCGATCAGTCCGTCGGTGGCGCCGCCGAGATCGGCGAGCAGCGCCACCTCCAGCGCGGCGGTGAGCTCGCCGACGGTGCGGTCGGCGCGGCCGGCGATATCGAGGATCTTCGCCTCCGCGGCGGTGCGGATGGTGGTGCCCCAGCGGGACGCCTCGATGATCGAGATGGCGTACTCCGGCTGCCACTGCAGCGTCCAGGTTTCCCGGAAGGTGCCGGTGCTGCGCACATCGCTCGTGCCGAGAGTGCCCCAGTCGATCTCCAGCACCCGCAGCCGGTGTAACAGGCGCGAGCGCGCGACCTCGCGTTCTTTGCGCAGGTCGAGGTCGACGGTGCGGGCCAGCGGCTGCTGCTTCATCCGCAGCGAACGAATCGTGGCGCGCAGGTCGGCCTCCAGCGGCACGGTCGGGGTCCGCTCCGGTACGGCGCCGAGGGCTTCGCCGACGACGAGTTCGCTCACCACCAGCCGCAGCATCGTCTCGTCGCCGCCGCACAGCACCGACCGGGTGGCCTCGGTGACCTCCGACAGACCGGCGAGCGGCCGCCCACGCAGCGCCGCGAGAGTGCCGGCGAGACGAACGGATTCGATGACGTGCGCGCTGGAGACCGGCAGGTCGTGGGCGCGCAGTACCCCGGCGACCTTGGTCAGCCACCGGGCGATCGGCTGCGCGGTCTCGGTGAACAGGTGGTGGTACCAGCCCGGCGAGGTGACCCCGGCGCCGTAGCCGGAGGACGTGGACAGCCGCGAGTGCGTCCACGGAACCCAGGTGAGCCGGGCTCTGGTCTTCGGGAGCCCTTTCAACAGCCGGGCATCCGGCGCGGCCGGACCGAGCGCGCCCGTCAGCGCGGGCGCATGCCATGCGCCGCACACCACGGCCAGCCGTGTCGCCCCGTCCTTGAGCGCCTTTCGCATGGTCTGGCGCATATAAGCCTCGCGACGCAGCGTGTGGGCGTCGATGGTGATCGGCTCATGCCGACGGGCGACCTCGGTGTCGAGAAGTGCTTCAGCGACCGAATCCGGTTCCGGCGCTACGGCCTCCGTCGATTCGTCCCGAGCCGGCTCGTCGTGGGCGGACAGAGCAGGTGTGGGTTCCTGTGCGCGGCGACTGCGTTCGGCGGACTCCCGCAGCGCGCCCATCGCCTCGGTGATCGGTTCGAATGCGTCCGCGTCGGGGACGGATTCCACGATCGCGTCCCACCAGCGTTCGGCGTCGTCGTATCCGCCCGCCTCGGCCAGTGCGGCGAGCGGATCGAACCGGTCGGCGGGCTCGTCCTCGGCCGCGAGGACGATGGTGGCGGGTAGATCGCAGAACCGCACGGGCACATCGTTGTCCACGGCGTAGCGCAGCGCTTGCCATTCGGGGGAGAACACCGCGTACGGCCAGAACGCGGCTTTGGCGGGCGTGTCGGGAACGTACGCCAGCAGGGCGACCGGTGGGGTCATCCCGTCGGCCGCGACGTAACCCACCAGTGGATCGGCGTCGGCGGGGCCCTCGATGAGAATCATGTCGGGACGAAACGCCTCCAGGGCCAGGCGCAGCGAACGCGCCGACCCGGGACCGTGATGCCGGATACCGAAAACCTCGGTCACCGGCTGGGATTCGGGAATCACCCGGTGACCTCACGGCAGGCGCGGTAGAAATCCGCCCAGTCCGGCCGCTCCCGGACCACGGCCTCCAGGTACTCGGTCCACACCACCGCGTCGGCCACCGGGTCCTTGATCACCGAGCCGAGCACCGCGCCCGCGATATCGCAGGCCCGCAGCACGCCGTCGCCGAAATGGGCCGACAACGCGATGCCGTTGGTGATCACCGAGATCGCCTCGGCGGTGGACAGCGTCCCGGACGGGGACTTGAGTTTGGTCCGGCCGTCGGCGGTGCTGCCGGAGCGCAGTTCCCGGAAGACCCGCACCACCCGCCGCACCTCCTCGGCCGCCGCGGGCACGGCGGGCAGTTCCAAGGCGGAGCCGAGCTGCTCGACGCGTCTGCTGACAATGGCGACCTCCTCGTCCTCGCTCGCGGGCAGCGGCAGCACCACCGTGTTGAACCGGCGGCGCAGCGCGGAGGACAGTTCGTTCACGCCGCGGTCACGGTCGTTGGCGGTGGCGATCACGTTGAAGCCCTTGGCCGCCTGCACCTCCGTACCGAGTTCGGGCACCGGAAGGGTCTTCTCCGACAGGATGGTGATCAGCGCGTCCTGCACATCGGAGGGGATGCGGGTGAGTTCCTCGATCCGGGCGATGGCGCCGCCGCGCATGGCGGTCAGCACCGGCGACGGCACCAGCGCGCCTTCGCTCGGTCCTTCGGCGAGCAGCCGCGCGTAGTTCCAGCCGTACCGGATCGCTTCCTCCGCGGTGCCGGAGGTGCCCTGCACCAGCAGGGTCGACGCACCACTGATGGCGGCGGAAAGATGTTCCGAGACCCAAGTTTTGGCGGTGCCGGGAACGCCGAGCAGCAGCAGTGCCCGGTCGGTGGCCAGCGTCGCGACCGCCACTTCCATCAGCCTGCGTGGGCCGACGTACTTCGGCGTGATGACGGTGCCGTCATCGAGGGTTCCGCCGAGCAGGTAGGTCACCACCGCCCAGGGCGACAGCCGCCAGGACGGCGGGCGGGGCCGGTCGTCGGCGGCGGCCAGGGCGCGCAGCTCGTCGGCGTAGGCCTGTTCGGCGTGCGGGCGCAGCAGGCTCGGGTTGGGTTCGGCGGTGGTCACTGCAACTCCTCGAGCATCATCGAGCGGTAGTGGAGGTCGTGGGCGAGCTGGTCGAAGGCCTGCTCCCAGGCGGGATCGTCGCATCGGCGTGCCACCGCGGACAGCGTCGGCGCCGCGGTGACGGGGAGGTGGACGGCGGCGGAGGCGAGCAGCGAGCGGTGTGCGTTCGGGGAGACGCCGTGCGCTTCCGGGCGCCGCGCCGCGGCCCGCGCCCGCTCGAACAGCAGCAGGATCACATGCTGTGCCAGCGCCTCGGGCCACGGATGTCCCATCGCGGGCAACAGCGCCTCGATCTCGGAGAGCCAGGAGCTGTCCAGCCGCACCAGATGCGCGGTCCGATCCGGCAGCGGCAGCAGGGCGAACAGCTCCCGCCGGCGCAGCATGGCCAGGTCCGTCGGCACGCCCGATTCGAACAGCGCTCGGGCCCAGGCCGAATCACGTTGGGCCAGTGTGGCATCCACCCAGCCGTCGAAAACCGGTTGCCGGAACCGTTCCTCGACCGTGGCCCGCACCGCCTGCTGCGGGGTGCCGAGCAATTCCGCCCAGTGCGACAGCGGCGTCGCCGCGACAACCTGCCGAAACCGGGCCGCGGGCACGTCCGGCGCGGCGTTCCAGCGGTAGGCGAACTCGACGGTGCGGTCGGTGATCCCGTCGCGCTGGGTGGCCGCGTCGAGCGTTTCGGGCAGCGCGAGGACCAGATTCGTGTGCCGTATCCGGCGCTCGATGCGAACCCACGAATTCGCCCTGGTGCGCATGCGCTGCGCGAACGCCGATTCCGGCAGCCGCGCGAGCAGTCCGGCAGCGGTGTGGCGCACGTCCGCGCGCCGGTCGTCCAGCGCCTGCTCGAGCAGGGGTTCGTCCTGCGGATCGAGTCCGTCGGAGAGCACCCCGAGCAGTTCGGACTTGATCGGACCGGATTCCTTCGGCCACGACGCCGCGAGCTGTGTCCTGGCCGCGTCGGGGTCGTCACGGCGGAGCCGGGTGAGCCAGTCGCGTCGCTCGGGCGGCTGTCCGAACCGCCAGGTGTCGGCGGAAGTCGTGGCGGCAGACCGCCGGGTCAGATCGCGCCACTGCGGATGCTGCGCCGCGAGCCAGCTACCGCGGGTGCCCGCCAGGCGCAGCAGGGGCTCGCGTAGGGCGGCGTCGACCTTCGCGTGCTCCAGCAATTGCTCGCACAGCGCGTCCGGGGCCCGATAGTCGTGCGGAGCCGCCGCGTCGAACCATTCGGGGAGGAACGCCGAGCGCTCGCGCAGCATCCGCGCCAACCGGGTAGCCGCTGGACGCGGTACCAGCGGCCGGGCGTCATCGGGAGCCGGATCGGGTGCGGTCGCGCTGGTCGGCACGACCCCGCCACGCAAGAAAAGGTCCTGGAGCGCCGCCGATTCGAGTAGCCGGAGGGTGGGGTCGGCCGACAAGTGATCCGCCGCGCGCGCTATCGGAGGCGCCAGTGCGGCAAGATCCGGTGTCCGGCGCGCAGTGCCGAGCAGGGCCGCGGAGGTCAGATCGGCGTGCCCGGCGGGGGATCGGGGTGTCTGGTGTCCGGCCACGTCCTCGCGCGTCAGGTCGATCACCTCGCCGGTGGCGAACACCGAAATCGGCGCCAGCCCATCGGCATTCCACTCGCCCAGGACTGTCACGGGGTGGCCGCCGGAGACGGCGAGCAGGGTCCACGGGCTCTCGGCAGCCCGGATCGGCAGCGCCCCGCCCTCGGATTCGGTGACGTACCAGCCCTGTTCGGTCCGTGCGGGCACCACGTCCACCAGCAGCATCGGCCACGAGCGCAGCCATGGATCGGCGCCGAGGGCGGCGGCATGATCGGCCAGCGCGGCGGCGAGCGTGGCGGGACGGTCGGTGTCGGCGGGCAGCGTGGTGAAGGGTTCGGCGGGGCCGTGCCGTTCGCCCCAGAGGGCACGCAGCGGCGCGGCACCCGGATAGAAATGCAGCTCCGCGTCGGACAGTTGCCCCAGCGCGGGCAGATCGGCGGGGAAGCTCGCGGAACCGAAGGAGTGGTCGACGACCAGCGCCCATCGCCCGGTCACCCGCCCATGCAGCCAGGTACGGCGGGTGTAGAGACGCTCCTCCTCGGTGACCCGCAGGCCGAAGACCATCCACCGGTCGCGGACCGGAGTTTCGGCGCGCACCGCTTCGGCCGGGGTCGGGTAACCGATGTGGGTACGAATGCTGGCGCGCAGCGCGGGTGGCGCGGAGTCGATCTGCCGGTGCGCGGCGATCAGCAGGTGCATCCGCGCGAACTCGCACAGCACGACGTCGGGCCAGTCGCTCCTGGTGGACGCCGTGGTCGGTAGCTGCCGCAACGCTGAAGCGAGGCCGGGAGCCTGCGCGTCGACCATCCTGGCGGCGATGGCTTCGAAGGCGCGGAACGAACGGTCGCTCTGCGCCAGCCCGGTGCGCACCTGATCACCGAGCCACACATCGAGTTCCTCCAGTCCGGCGGTCACGCGCACCCTGCGCTGCTGCGCGGTGGCCGGGTTCGGCGTGCGAGACCGGTCCGGCGCGGCGGCTCGCGCCATGCGACCGCCGAGCCAGGACGCGGCGTAGTCCGCGATCTGCGCGGCGGCCGGAACCTCGCCTGCGGCCCAGCGCAGCAACAGCGACAGCGCGTGCTTACAGGGGAACTTCCGGCTCGGACAGGAGCATCGATAGGCCGGGCCGGACAGGTCGACGATCGTTTGATACGGGGTGGCGCCGCTGCCCTGGCACAACCCCCACAGCGCGGTACCGCGGTGTCCGCTCTCCCGCCAGCGGCTCACCAGTTTGCGCGCCGACGCCAGCGAACTCGCATCCGGCGCCACCGCCGCGACCTGCGCTTCGGTCCACGGCGTCGGCGATGCTGTTGGCGCCGGCAGCGTCGGCGGCGTTGTCATCAAACGGCTCCAGTTCGGTGGTGGCTCATCGCTTTCCTTCATTCCTCGGTTGACCGGAGTTCTACCGCAGCGCACCGACAGGTACCGCGGCCGGCGGCATGCCGCGCACGGAACCGATTGTCTCGGCGTCACATTCGCCGGTATGGCAAATGTTGCACCGGATGATCTGCTCTGGCATCCTGTCCTGTTCGGCTCGACCGAGCCACCCATACGGGTGCTGACACCATCGAACTGCCCGCAGGGGTTGGCACGAGGGGTGGACATCGAAGCGCGGCGCAGGCGTTTCGATGACCATATCCACCCCCGCGGGCAGATTCGCATCGCCGAGGTGGCGATTCGGGCGTGATCGGGTAGCGTTTCGCACAGCTTCGACAAGGCACCGCGCACGGGGCCGGAGGACGTCTGGCGGCTCGATGGTGGAGGGTTTGTTCGCGTGCGTATGGATCCCGATGCCGTCCAGGCCGTCGGTTCGTCCGATGCGTCGCCCCGATTGTCTGCTCTGCCCCGATTGTCGGAGGTGGTGACTCGGCGTCTCATCGAGGACCCCGCGGTCACGCCGTCGGTCACGCGGACCGTCCTGCGCGTCCTGGGTGCGGTCGAATCGGATGACGCGGCAACGGCATTCGAGCATTCCGGCATCTTTCTGAGCGCCATTCGCGTGCGCGGCTTCCGCGGCATCGGGCCGGAGACGACACTGCAGCTACCGTCGGGTCCCGGCCTGACCCTCGTCGTCGGTCGCAACGGCAGCGGTAAATCCAGTTTCGCCGAGGCCGCCGAACTTGCTCTGACCGGCGGAAACCGTCGTTGGGACGGTCGCTCGGCGGCCTGGCGGGAAGGATGGCGAAACCTGCACGACGGCGCGGCGGCCCGCATCGAGTTGGAGCTGCTCACGGCGGGCGAGACGCCACGGCTGACCATCGCCAAAGAATGGTCCGCCGGCGCGGAGCTGTCCGACGCGCACTGGACCCAGCGCTATCCGCCGGGCCCGCCCACCGAATTCGACACCGAGCGGTGGGCGGCACAGCTCGAGCTGTACCGCCCGTTCCTGTCCTACAGCGAACTCGGTGCGTTGGTCGACGGCAAACCGAGCGACCTGTTCGACGCGCTGCACCAGCTGCTCGGACTGGACGAACTCACGCTGGCGCAGGAACGCATCCGGATGCGCCGCCTGGAGCTGGAACGCGCTGTCCGGGACTCGCGCCGGCAACGGCTGGAACTGCTCGAGCTGCTCGGCGCGGTGGCCGATGACCGGGCGGTTCGGGTGGGCGCTCTGCTGCGGCCGGCTCAGCCGGATCTCGCGGCCATCGACCGCGAGGTGCTCGGTTCAGTGGACGACCCCGCCGGAAAGGATGGCTTGCGGGCGATCGTGCGGCTCGCGCTGCCCGCAGGCACGGAGGTGGAGGCGGTGGCCGCCCGCCTCGAAGTATGCGCGGCGGCACTCACCGAGGGCGCCACCGCCGACGCGGAGGCCGATCTGCGTGTGCTCGAACTGCTACGCACCGCGCGGGAGCATCAGACGGCGAGCGGGAGCTGTCCGTGCCCGGTGTGCGGCCGCGGCACCCTCGACGAGGGCTGGGCGCGCGAGGCCGACTCCGCGATAGCTCGGCTCGCCGCCCGTGTCGACGCGCTCACCACCGCTCGCGTCGAACTGGGCAACGCCATGCGGGTTGCCCGGGCGCTCCCGGAGCTCATGCCGGCCGAACTGGATTTCGATCCGCGCAATCCGCCATCGGTGGACACCACCGCGGTGCGGGAAGCGTGGGCCGACTGGGCTGCGTTGACCACCACCGATTACACCCCGGACCTACCCGACCGGCTTCGCGGCGCGCACTCGCGACTGGTCGGCGAACTCGACCTGCTGCAACAGGGCACCCGCAAGGAACTCGACCGCCTGGACGAGGTGTGGACGCCGCTGGTCCCGCGGATCGTGCAGTGGCTGGACGGTGCCCGCGAGGTCGCCGCGAACGCGGCCGAACTGCGCACGGTCAAAAAGGCCGAGGACTGGCTGAAGTCGGCCACCGCCGGTCTGCGCGGCGAGCGCATGACACCCCTGGAGACCACGGCCCGCTGGGTGTGGCGCACCCTGCGGCAACAGAGCAGTGTCGAGCTGGGCGCGATCCGTCTGCAAGGCAACGCGGGCACCGCACGCCGCGTGCTGCTCGACGTGACCGTGGACGAGGTGGACGGCGCCGCGCTGGGCGTAATGAGCCAAGGCGAGCTGCACGCGCTGGGCCTTTCGCTGTTCCTGCCGCGGGCCACGGTGGAGCAGAGCCCGTTCCGTTTCGTCATGATCGACGACCCGGTCCAGGCGATGGACCCGGCCAAGGTGGACGGCCTGGCTCAGGTGCTCGCGACGGTCGCGGTCAGCCGTCAGGTAGTGGTTTTCACCCATGACGAGCGCCTCGCCGAGGCGGTGCGGCGGATGCAGCTGGAGGCGAGCGTGCTCGAGGTGCAGCGCCGCGACCGTTCTGTGGTCGAAGTGCGGGTGTCCAGCGACCCGATCCGCCGCTACCTCGACGACGCCCGCGCACTGGTACGCACACCGCAACTGCCCGCGGCGATCGCCGACGAGCTGGTGGCCACGTGCTGCCGCTCCGCGGTGGAGGCCGCCAGCCTGGCCAGGGCCCGGCGCACCCTGCTCGCCGCGGGCATGAACCACCGCGAGGTCGAACGCCACATCGACGCCGCGCACTCCACCAGGGCGAAGGTCGCGCTGGCGGTCTTCGGTGTCGGCAGCAAGGTAGACGATCTGAACAAGAATCTCATCGCGCGGGAAGGGCGGTGGGTGGTGGACGCACTGCGCGACGCCACCGCGGGCGCACATGTGCCGATCGGTCGCGACATGCGCGAACTGATCGGTGAAACGGAGAAGTTCGTCGCGTGGCTGGCTCGGTGACGCGCCGGTGAGCGAGCGAACAAGGGACGCGGCCGGGCCCGCGCTGGTGCCGTGGCTGACGGTCGGCGAGGCGCAGACATGAGCGGACGGCGTCACCCGTCCGGTGCACGCCGCGGCCATGCGGGCGGGCGCGCACCCCGGCGCGGCGAACGCGGTCCGAAGAACGGTGCGCGGCGCACACCTGCGAATCATCCATCGGTGACCGAGCGGCTGGAGACCGTGGATCTGCTGCTCGCCGGATCGGTGACCGACGCCGGCGGGTTGTGGTCGCGCGCGACGGCATGGATTCTGCGGATCGCTCTGGAACAAGCCGTCGACGAGCTGTGGTCGCGGCAGGCGCCCGCGCTGATCCGCTGCCCGATGCGGGCGCAATTGATCGCGCTGCGCGCCTTCGCCGGCCCGGACGTCGCCGCGCGGGTCGCGGTCCTGTGGGCGACGCTATCGCGCGCCGCACACCACCACGACTACGAACTCGCGCCCAGCGTCACAGATCTGCGGCGTTGGCGCGAACAGACCCTCGCTCTCGCCGCGGAGCTGGCGGCTGTCGACGCGCGCCGGCAATAGGCGGCTGCCTCGCCTTCGCTCGGCCCGGCGCGGTGCTATGGACGGACTTCGTCCGGCAGCGTTGTCGGTGCGGCTGCCTCAGCTTTCGCTCGGCCCGGCGCAGGGCTGTGGACGGACTTCGTCCGGCAGCGTTGTCGGTGCGGCTGCCTCAGCTTTCGCTCGGCCCGGCGCAGGGCTGTGGACGGACTTCGTCCGGCAGTGTTGCCGGTGCGGCTGCCTCAGCTTTCGCTCGGCCCGGCGCGGGGCTGTGGACGGACTTCGTCCGGCGGCGTTTTTGGTGCGGCTGCCTCGGCTTTCGCTCAGCTCGTGCTGGTCTCGCTCTCGGCTTCGACCACTTTCTCGGCGTGGACGTTCGCTCCCCAGCCGACGTGGGCTTCGGCGCGCATGCGGTCGACCATGTGTGGGTAGTGCAGTTCGAACGCGGGGCGCTCGGAGCGGATGCGGGGCAGTTCGTAGAAGTTGTGCCGCGGCGGCGGGCAGCTGGTGGCCCATTCCAGCGAGTTGCCGTAACCCCACGGGTCGTCCACGGTGACGACCTCGCCGTAGCGGTAGCTGCGGAAGATATTCCACAGGAACGGCAGCAGCGACCCGCCCAGGATGAACGCGCCGATCGAGGAGATCGTGTTGAGCACAGTGAAGTCGTCTGTGGGCAGGTAGTCGGCGTAGCGGCGCGGCATACCCTCGGCGCCGAGCCAGTGCTGCACCAGGAAGGTGGTGTGGAAACCCACCAGCGTCGTCCAGAAGTGCCACTTGGCCAGGCGTTCGTCCAGCATGCGTCCGGTCATCTTCGGGAACCAGAAGTAGATGCCCGCGAAGGTGGCGAACACGATGGTGCCGAACAGCACGTAGTGGAAGTGCGCCACGACGAAGTAGGTGTCGGTGACGTGGAAGTCCAGCGGCGGGCTGGCCAGGATGACACCGGACAGACCACCGAACAGGAA
>NZ_JBQWRH010000018.1:0-138106 GCF_052545115.1 Nocardia glycosmidis
ACTCCAGCGGTCAGACCTTGGTGACCCTCGCGCGCACACCACCGACCAGATCGGCAGCCTCCGGGCCCGCGGCACCGAAGGTCAATGTGGTGGCCAGGATTTCGCCCGCGATCAGGTCACGATGGGTGTCGGCCCAGGCCGCCCGATCGGAGGGGACCTCCAACACCACGCTGATGCGATCAGAGACGTCGAGCCCAGCGGACTTCCTGGTCTCCTGGAGGTCGCGGATCAGGTCGCGGGCCCAGCCCTCGGCCTCCAGTTCCTCGGTGACCACGGAATTCAGCACCACCAAGCCCGCGTTGCCGGGCAGGGCCGCGGTCGACTCCGGCTCGGCGGCAACCAGGCGCTGGGTGTATTCCTCGGGCAGCAGAGCGATTCCGGCGACCTCGACCACGCCGTCGGCGCGCTCCGACCACTCCCCCGCCTTGACCGCCTTGATCACCGCTTGCACGTCCTTACCGAGGCGCGGACCCGCGGCGCGGGCGTTGACCACCAGCTCGAAACGGCCGTGCACGTCCACGTCGGTGGTCAGGTCCACCTTCTTGACATTGACCTCGTCGGCGATGATGCCGGTGAACGGCGCGAGCCGCTCGGCGTCGGCCGCGGCGATGGTGACCTCGCTCAGCGGCAGCCGCACCCGCAGGTTCTGCGCCTTGCGCAAACCGAGCACGGTCGAGCACACCATCCGCACCTCGTCCATGGCCGAGACCAGCTCCGGATCATCCGGCAACTCGCCCTGCTTCGGCCAGTCGGCCAGATGCACCGAATCGCCACCGGTCAGCCCACGCCAGATCACCTCGGTGATCAGCGGAAGCAGCGGCGCGGCCAACCGGGTGACCACCTCCAGCACCGTGTGCAAGGTGTCCACCGCGTCGCGGTCCTCGCTCCAGAACCGCGGCCTCGACCGGCGCACGTACCAGTTGGTCAGCGCATCGGCGAACGAGCGCAGTTCCGCACAGGCACCCGCGATGTCGTAGACCTCCAGCGCCTCGGTGATCACCTCGCTGGTTTGCGCCAGCTTCGCCAGGATGTAGCGGTCCAGCACGTGCGGTGAGTCCGTGCGCCAGGTCCCGGCCTTCGGCGCGTAAAGCTGCAGGAAGGTCCAGGCATTCCAGAGCGGCCGCAGCGCGTGGCCGACACCCTCGCGGATGCCCCGCTCGGTGACGATGAGGTTGCCACCGCGCAAGATCGGCGAACTCATCAGGAACCAGCGCATGGCGTCGGAGCCATCCCGGTCGAACACCTCGTTCACGTCCGGGTAGTTGCCCTTGGACTTGCTCATCTTCAGCCCGTCGTCGCCGAGCACGATGCCGTGCGCGGCAACGGTCTTGAACGCCGGGGAATCGAACAGCGCGGTCGCGAGCACATGCAGCGTGTAGAACCAGCCGCGGGTCTGCCCGTTGTACTCGACGATGAAGTCGCCCGGGAAGTGGCTGTCGAACCACTCCTTGTTCTCGAACGGGTAGTGCACCTGGGCATACGGCATCGAGCCCGACTCGAACCAGCAGTCCAGCACCTCCGGCACCCGGCGCATGGTCGCCGCGCCGGTCGGGTCATCGGGATTCGGGCGGGTGAGCTCGTCGATCATCGGGCGGTGCAAATCGGTTGGGCGCACGCCGAAGTCGCGTTCCAGTTCGTCCAGCGACCCGTACACGTCGACGCGCGGGTAGGCCGGATCGTCGGACACCCACACCGGGATGGGGCTGCCCCAGTAGCGGTTACGGCTGATGTTCCAGTCCCGAGCGCCCTCCAGCCACTTTCCGAACTGGCCGTCGCGGATGTGCTCGGGCACCCAGGTGATCTGCTGGTTCAGCTCGACCATCCGTTCGCGGAACTTGGTGACGGCAACGAACCAGGACGGCACGGCCATATAGATCAGCGGTTGGCCGGAGCGCCAGCTGTGTGGATAGGAGTGCTCGATCGTCTCGTGCCGCAACAGTTTTCCTGCGGTCTTCAGGTCCTTGATGATCACCGGGTTCGCGTCGAATACCATCAGGCCCTCGTACGGCGCAACCATCGAGGTGAACTTGCCGCCTGGATCCAACGGCTGCACCAACTCGATGCCGTGCGCGCTCGCGACCTCCATGTCCTCCTCACCGAAGGCCGGTGCGAGATGCACGATGCCGGTACCCGAGTCGGTAGTGACATAGTCGGCGTTCAGCACGCGGTGCGCGTTCGGGTGCCCGGCGAAGAAGTCGAACGGCGGTTCGTAACGCAGCTCGGCCAGCGCCGCACCGAGGTGCTCGGACAGCACCTCCGGTTCCGCACCGAACTCGCGGACATAGTGCGATACGCGCTCGGCGGCAACCAGATACCGCTTTCCGTCCTGGCCCCGCAGGTGCACGTAGGTGAACTCGGGATGCACCGCGATCGCCAGGTTCGACGGCAGCGTCCACGGCGTGGTGGTCCAGATCAGTGCGTTGGCGCCGTCGAGTTCGTGCAGCGGATGCTCGGCGGGCACCCGCAGCGGCATGTCGACCGTGACCGCCGGGTCCTGACGCATCTTGTACGCGTCGTCGAGGCGGGTCTCCTGATTCGACAACGGAGTCTGCTCATACCAGCTGTAGGGCAGCACCCGGAAACCCTGATAGATCAGCCCCTTGTCATACAGCGACTTGAACGCCCACATCACCGACTCCATGAAGTCGGTATCCAATGTCTTGTAGTCGTTGTCGAAGTCGACCCAGCGAGCCTGACGCGTCACGTAGTCGCGCCATTCCCCGGTGTAGCGCAGTACCGACGATTTACAGGCCGCGTTGAATTCCGTGAGCCCCATCTCGTCGATCTGTGATTTGTCCGTGATACCGAGCTGTTTTTCGGCTTCGATTTCCGCGGGCAATCCGTGACAGTCCCAGCCGAATCGCCGTTCCACCCGATGGCCGCGCATGGTCTGGAAACGCGGCACGACATCTTTGACGTATCCGGTGAGCAAATGTCCGTAATGCGGCAGACCGTTGGCAAAAGGCGGGCCGTCGTAGAAGACGAACTCCGCTGCACCGGAACGGTTTTCAACGCTGGAGCGGAAGGTGTCGGCGGCCGCCCACGCGTCGAGCACGCGGCGCTCCATCTCGGGGAACGACGTCCCGTTGCCGACGCCCAGGTCGGCGCGCGGGTACGCGCTATTGCTGGAAGTGTGGTCCGCCATGGCGGCTGCGTCTCCTCGTGCCGTGTCTCGTTGGCACGGGGACGATGACGGCGCCCGGTGCGCCGAAACCGCGGTACCACCCCGCTTGTCCGGCGGTACGCCGGACCTCTCGTTTCGCGAGCTGTGACGGGCTCACCCGTTCGGTTCTACTGAGTGCCCGGTTCGAGGCCGTGGCACCGTTCTTCCGAAGGCTCCCCGGTGATGGCCGGATCGACGCCGAGTTCAGGTTTGATTCTAGCCAGCCCGGTCAACTCAGTTTGCGACGCAGGTCGGAGTTCGGCCTGCTTCACCGTTTGGCATGACGACCGGGAGGCGGAGGAGCATCACTATCCGGACTCCGCATGGACAAGGCACTCACCAGCAAGAGCACAGCACCGACGACGCAGACCACGATGCATCCCCACGCCCAGATCACCGATCCCGTGGTCAACGCGGCCACGAGCAGGGCGAAGCCGATCGCGGCAAGGACGAGTGTCAAGACGAGCATGATGACCCCCAAGGCATGCCGGGCGGCTCGACCGATCCCCTAGCAGCGGATGAACCACTGCACAGGGGCGCGCCGTCCTACTTGCCGCCCTTGGCAAACGAGGCGGGCGCGAGGTTATTGGCCGTGTTGGAGTCGGCGAACGCTTCGCCGCCGTCCACCGGGACAGCCGATCCGCGGTTCTCCAGCTCTTCGAGCTGCGACTCCAGGTACGACTTCAACCGCACGCGGTATTCCCGCTCGAACGTCTTGAGCTGCTCGATCCGGCTCTCCAGCACAGTGCGCTGCTGGGCGATGGTCGCCATGATCTCGGCGTGCTGGCGCTCGGCATCGGCCTCCAGCGTGGCGGCCTGCTCCTTGGCCTGGCGCAACTGGTTGTCCGAGCGAGTCTGCGCGTCCGACAGCATCGCGTCCGACTTCTGGCGGGCGTCGGCGATCATGGCCTCCGACCGCGTCCGCGCATCGCCGACCAGCCGCTCGGAATTCGCCCTGGCATTCGTCAACAACCCCTCGGCCTCGGTCTTGGCATCGCTGGTCAGCCGGTCCGCCATCTCCTGGGCGAGGCTGAGCACCTTGGCGGCCTGCAGGTTCGCGTCAGCGCTCGTCTCCTTGGCCACCGGCGCGGCGGGGATCGGGGCCGGCGGCGCGGCCGGAACCGGCGGCTTGATCGGCTCCGGCGGCGGCGGCGGAGCCTGGGGCACCGGCGCTTTCACGACACTTGCCACCGCGGGGCCGCGAGTCTTCTTCGCATCGGCCAGTTCCGCGTCGAGTTCGCCGACCCGCTGGCGCAGATCGGCGTTCTCCTCGATCAGACGCGAGAGCTCCTGCTCCACGAGATCCAGGAACGCGTCGACTTCATCCTCGTTGTAGCCGCGCTTCCCGATCGGCGGTTTGCTGAACGCGACGTTGTGCACATCGGCTGGGGTCAGCGGCATGGAAGGATCCCTTCGCGCGTCTTTTGGAGATCTAGCAGATCTAGCAACCTGTCTACACGGCCCATTCTGTCATACCGGAGCTATGGGTTGCCCGAGCCTGCCCACGATCGACATCAGGATGAACACGATGAAAAGCAGGATCATTATCGACAGATCCAGGCGAATTCCCCCCAGCGACACCGGAGGGATCAAGCGCCTCAGGAGTTTCACCGGAGGATCGGTGATCGTAAAGATCACCTCCAGGACAACGACCACGACACCGGTGGGACGCCAGTCTCGGGCAAAGCTACGGATGAACTCGATGATCACCCGGCTGATCAGCAACAGCCAGAAGATGAACAGTACGAAGTACAACACCGCGAACAAGGCCACTACATCACTCTGCCGTAAAAATCGCGTCACGCAAAATGATCGCGCGGCGACACCGGCGATCGGTCTGCTTCACCCCCAGATCACGAGCTTATTTCTGGTTGTAGAAGCCGGTTTCCGCGATACGCCTGCGTTCTTCGGCTGATACGTCGACATCCGCCGGTGAGAGCAGGAACACCTTCGTCGCCACCTTGTCGAACGATCCGCGCAGGGCGAAGGCAAGACCCGCGGCGAAGTCGACCAGCCGCTTGGCGTCGGCGTTGCTCAGATCCACCAGGTCCATGATCACCGGATTGCCCTCACGGAAACGTTCGCCGATGATCCGAGCCTCGCTGTAGTCGCGCGGGCGCAGCGTCGTGATCTTGGACAAGGGGCCTCCGTCCTCGAAGATCCCGGGCCGCCGCACCGGGGCGGGCTCGGGACGCACGCGCTCCTCCAGCCTGCGCTCCTCGGCGTCGGGATCGACGGCGAGCGCGCCACGGGTGGCGCCACGCAGGGTCGGCGCGCTCCCGCCCGCCCGGAACCGGCCGGACGGGCCGGAGTCGATCCGGGTGGGGCGCCGCGGCGCCTGGTATCGGTCGTTACCGTACGGCTCGTCGGTGTAGTCGTCGCGCCGCGGCACCGGGTATCCCGCCTGGTACGGCGACTTGTAGGCCGGCTCCGGGTACTCGGCGTCCTCGAAACGGTCTGCGCCGTAACGCTCTTCGCCGTAGCGGTCGACATAACCGTCGGAATAGTCGCGGGGGCGGGGCCGACGAGCGTCACGCTCGTCCGCGCCTCTGGGGCCGCGATCGTCGACGTAGTCGTCTTCGTAATCCTCGAGCGGCACCATGCCGAAGTACGCCTTGAACTTGTGCAGCGTGCTCATGACCGCGCCTCGCTGTCGCTCGGCACCGTCATGAGCACGTCAGTGGCTGCGTCGATGACTCGCTCGCTCATTCTGGTCGACCTTCCTTCGGCCCCGGTGGCGGCCGGGTGTTGAAGTCTTGCTCAGCCCTCTTCAGTTCCCAGCATATGTGTCGAATGTGACTGATGAGGTTTCTTTGCTACGCCGAGGTTATCGGTCGCGCACCCATCAAGGCGGTACCGACACGCACAACTGTCGAACCATGTTCGATCGCCGATTCCAGATCTTCGGACATTCCCGCAGAAAGTTCCGTCGCGTCCGGATGTTCGGTGAGCAACAGAGTGCGCAATGTCGCAATTCGCGCAAATGCCGCATCAGACTCGACCCCCAGGGGCGGAATCGCCATCAGGCCGGCCAAACTCAATCCCGGTGTGGCGGCTACCTGTTCGGCGAGCGCGGCGAGATCACCCGCCGGCACACCGCCGCGCGTGGGGTCGTCATCCAGGCTCACCTGGAGCAACACGCGGACCGGTTCGGTGCGCTCGCCCGCCTCCAGCGCGGCTCGCGCACCAGCGCCGAGCGCGGTTGCCAGACGTTCGCTATCGACCGAATGGACCGTGTGCGCCCAGCGCGCCACAGCCCGCGCCTTGTTCCGCTGCAACCGCCCGATCATGTGCCAGTGGATGCCGGAGAGGTCTTGCTCACGTAGTGCGGCCACTTTGGCCGCCGCCTCCTGCTCCCGGGACTCGCCGAACTCGCGCCGTCCGAGCCGATACAGGATCGCCACGTCGGAGGCGGGGAAGAACTTCGTCACCGGCAACAGCCGCACCGCATCCGGTGCGCGTCCCGCTGCGCGACAGGCCGCATCGATCCGGGCGAGTAGCCCCGACAGCTCTGCGGACAGCTGCGCCGCACGCCCGTCCAGCACGGTCTTCGCCGCAGCGCTCACCCCGGTGCCGCGCAGCTGCTCGGGTCCGGTGCTCACGCCGTGGCCTCCATCCAGATCACCCCGCCGATTCTGCCGGTCGGCGCGCCGCGGCGGTGGCTGAAGAGAGCACGGTCCTCGATGGTGCAGCGCGGGTCGACGGCGATCGCGGCCACACCGGCTTCGGTGAGCTGCCGGGCGATGCCCGCGCGCAGGTCGAGCCCGGGGGTGCCGCGAGCGGTGGTGGTGGCGCTGCCGGGCAGGTGCGCTTCGACGTCGTCGCGCATCGCCGCGGGGACCTCGTACTGGCGGCCGGAGGCGGCGGGCCCGAGGAAGGCGCCGACGCGGTCCACGCGCGCGCCGACCGACACCATCGCCGCCAGCACCCGCGGCACGATGCCGATGCGGGCGCCGATGCGCCCGGCGTGCACCGCGGCGATCACACCCGCCTCGTCGTCGGACAGCAGGATGGGCACGCAGTCGGCGGTGAGCACGACGAGCGCGAGACCGGGCACGGTGGTCACCAGGGCATCGGTGGCGGGAACGGGTTCGGCCCGCGGGCCGTCGACGATCGCCACCGAGCGGCCGTGGATCTGTTCCATCCAGACGAGACGCTCGGGCAGCAGACCGATTCCCGCCGCGAGTCGATCCCGGTTGCGCCGCACCGCCGTCGGATCATCGCCGACGTGGTCGCCGAGATTGAACGAGTCGTAGGGCGGCGCCGAGTAACCTCCCGACCTGGTCGTGGTGACCCGTCGGACAGTCGTGGTCGGCGCGATAGTCATGGCGACGAGCCTAATGGCGCTCGGCGAGTCCACCCAAAGTCCGCAGGACCGGAGGCTGGGCAGCCGTCCAGCGCGCCGGACCGAGCGCACGCAAGGCGACTGTCTAGCCCCTTCGCATGAAGATCGGCACGTCCACGTCGTCATCGTCGTCACCGTCGCCGTCCGGCGGCGTGATGGGCGAGCGCGGGGTGTTCGCGGCGGTCGGCTCGGCCGAGGTGCGCGGCCGTTCGGTTTCCCGATAGCCCGGCACCGCTGCGCGGCCGGAGACGCTCGAACCCGACGTGCTCACCGAGCTGTCGGTACCGCGTGCGGCGATCTCGCCGACGCTTCGGTGCCCGACCTCGCCCGCGCGCGCCGGACTGATGCCACCGCCCCGGTTCGTGACCTCGAAAGTGCGCCGGGCGGGTCCACCACCATCGAAGCCCGCCGCGATCACGGTGACCCGCACCTCATCGCCGAGCGAGTCATCGATCACCGTGCCGAAGATGATGTTGGCCTCGATGTGTGCGGCCTCCTGCACCAGCGACGCCGCCTCGTTGATCTCGAACAGGCCGAGGTCCGAACCACCCGCGATCGACAACAGCACGCCGTGCGCGCCGTCCATGGACGCCTCCAGCAGCGGCGAATTGATCGCCGTCTCGGCTGCCTTCACCGAGCGGCCCTCGCCGCGCGCCGACCCGATACCCATGAGCGCGCTACCCGCCCCGGACATCACGCTCTTGACGTCGGCGAAGTCGACGTTGATCAGACCGGGGGTGGTGATCAGGTCGGTGATGCCCTGGACACCGTTGAGCAGCACCTCGTCGGCGGAACGGAATGCGTCCATCAGACTGACCGCCGCGTCGCCGAGCTGCAGCAGGCGGTCGTTCGGAATGACGATCAGCGTGTCGCACGACTCACGCAGCAGGTTGATGCCCACTTCGGCCTGGTTGCCGCGCCGCTTGCCCTCGAACGAGAACGGGCGGGTGACCACACCGATGGTGAGCGCGCCGAGCTTGCGCGCGATCTGCGCGACGACGGGGGCGCCACCTGTGCCGGTGCCGCCGCCCTCACCCGCGGTGACGAAGACCATGTCGGCGCCCTTGAGCACCTCTTCGATCTCGTCCTTGTGGTCCTCCGCGGCTTTCCGGCCGACCTCGGGGTCGGCGCCGGCGCCGAGACCACGGGTCAGCTCACGCCCGACGTCGAGCTTGACGTCGGCATCGCTCATCAGCAGCGCCTGGGCATCGGTGTTGACCGCGATGAACTCGACACCTTTGAGTCCCTGCTCGATCATCCGGTTGACGGCATTCACACCGCCGCCGCCGATACCGACGACCTTGATCACCGCAAGGTAGTTGTGCGGGGGCGTCATGGGCTCTCGCCTTCCTTCGATCTAAAGCCTGTCGTTTCCGGATGCTCGGCACGCCGCCTTCGCCCCGTCCGGGTCGGTTCGCTGCAGAAGCGAACCGCGGCATGGGCAACCCTAAAGCTGAACCATAGGGTTAGCGTTATGTCAAGTATCCGACTGGTGCGGAACGCTATTCGCAGCCGCCCCGATACTCGCGCAGGCGCGCCGAAACGAGAGCCAGAATCTTGCCGGATCCCGCTCGCCTCGCCGCTCCATACGTCGTATGGTGGACGGTCGCCCCCAAGCCCCTCTTCGACGTCGGAACCGCTGCCGGGCCGCCGAAAATTCCCTGGGCACAATGGGTGTGGATCATTTTACCGTGACCAGATTGGGACTCGAAACATCGAACACCGTTCCGGGGCGCGTCAACAACGGCACCACGACCGCCGACTTCCGTTCGCTGTCAGCGGTCCCGCCCCAGAGTACCGTGCGGCCGTCCTTCAGTTTCAGCGAAATATCCGAAATGGACCGTGCCACAACCTCGTCCACCTGAACGGCGAGCGCGGGCGGGGCAATGGCGAGGACCGACACGGCGGCACCGGTCACCGGGTCCGCGCTGCCGGGATGATCGGTGGTCAACTTCGGTACACCGATCGGCGTGGGCTCGACGGCGAATTCCACTCCCTCCGCGTCGAGCAGATGCGCACCATCGGGGCTGTCATAGAACAAGACAGGAACGCGCTCGACGAGCGTAACCCGAACCGTGGACGGGAAAACTCGCTGCACCCGCGCCGTGCGCACCTTCGGAATGGTCACCACACGCCGCGCGACCGCGGTGGTGTCGATGCGCAGGATGGAGCGCCCGGACGGGATTTCGAGCAGGTCGCGCACCTGCTGCTCGGGCACCGCCACCGCTCCCTCGACACGCACGGTGCGCACCGACAGCATGGGGGTGTACCAAGCGACGGCCCCTACCGTGGCGAGGACGCATACGGTCAGCAAGCCCCACAACCGAATCCGGTGCCATCGCACCGCGCCGAACCGCCCACCCGCACCGCGCCCGGCCCTGCGCGCCGACCAACCCCCGCGCACGCCAGGTCACCGACCGTGCTGGGGACGCGCCCGAAGTCCGTCGAGAATCTGACCGCCGAGCATCGTCACATCGCCGGCGCCCATGGTGATCACCACGTCGCCCGGCAGCGCCAACCCCGCGACCTGCCGGCCGACACGGGACATATCCGGCTGGTAATGCACCGGTTTCGTGACCGACTGCGCGACCAGCGCGCCATTCACGCCGGGCAGCGGCTTCTCCCGTGCACCGTAGACGTCGAGCACCACGACCTCGTCGGCCAGGCTCAGGGCGGTGCCGAAGTCCTGCGCGAAAGTCGCGGTGCGGCTGTAGAGGTGCGGCTGGAACACCACGATCACCCGCCCCTGCCGGGACCGCGCGCCATCGCGGGCCTCCTGCTCGACCAGTTCGGCGGCGGCACCGAGCACCGCGCGCACCTCGGTTGGGTGATGGGCGTAGTCGTCGAAGACCCGCACGCCGTTCTCCCGTCCGGCGAACTGGAACCGGCGGTGCACGCCGCCGAAACCCTCCAGGCCCTGGACGATTTCGCCCACGTCGGCACCGGTCGCCCGGGCCGCGAGCAGGGCGCCGAGCGCGTTGAGCGCCATGTGCCGACCGGGCACCGCGAGGCGCACGGTACGCGGGGCGGTCTCGTCGGCGAGCTGGAACTGCGCGATCCCGCCCACATCACGGGGCTCCCAGCTGTGCAGCCGAACACCGACCGGGACCGGCGCGTCGGCGAGCTCACCGGATCCGTAACCGAGCACCCGGACATTCCGCTCCGCCAGCCGCGCGCCGACCCGCTCGGCCAGCGCGCGCGAGCCGGGATCGTCCAGGCACACCACCAGCAGGCCACCCGCTGCGAGGCGGTCGGCGAAATCGTCGAAGACCTGGACATAGGCTTCGTCGGAGCCGAAGAAATCCAGGTGGTCGGACTCGATGTTGGTGACCACAGCGACGTCCGGGTCGTACTGCAGCAGCGATCCGTCGCTTTCGTCCGCCTCGGCCACGAAGATGTCGCCGGTGCCGTGGTGGGCATTGGTGCCCGCCTCGTTCAACTCACCGCCCACCGCGAAGGACGGGTCGACCCCGCAGTGCTGCAACGACACGATGAGCATCGAGGTGGTCGACGTCTTGCCGTGCGTGCCCGAGACGAGCAGGGTGCGGTGCCCGCGCATCAGCGCGGCCAGCACGGTGGGGCGCAGCAGCACCGGGATGTCGCGCCGGCCGGCCTCGACGAGTTCCGGATTGGTCTTCGGGATAGCCGCGTAGGTGGTCACCACCGCGGTCGGTCCGCCGGGTAGCAGGTCGAGCGCGGTCGCGTCATGCCCGATCCGCACCTGCGCACCCCGCGCGCGCAGTGCGAGCACCCCGCGGCTCTCCTTGGCATCCGACCCCGACACAGCACCACCGCGAGCGAGCAGGATCCGGGCGATGCCCGACATCCCCGCCCCGCCGATACCCACCATGTGCACGCGCGCCAGCTCCGCCGGCAGCGCGGCCCGCTCGACCGGCGTGTCCGCTCCCCGCTTGCTCGCGGTCGTCTCACTCACGCCTGCACCTCGCCGGCCCTCGGCTCGGTCGGGTGCGCCGGCGCGCTGCGTCCTCGGTTCACTCGCTGACGCGCATTCACCGGCTCGCCACCTCCATCGCGATACGCGCCACCTCGTCGGCGGCGTCGCGGTGCCCGGCGCCTGCGGCGGCCCGGCCCATTTCGATCAGCCGTGCGGGGTCCATGAGCAGTGGAATCACCTCATCGATCACGTACTTCGGCGTCAACTCGGAATCGGGGACAATTCTGCCACCGCCTTGCGCCGCGACCGGCCGGGCGTTGAGTTCCTGCTCGCCGTTGCCGTGCGGCAGCGGCACGTAGAACGCGGGCAGCCCGACCGCGGAGACCTCCGCCACGGTCATCGCGCCCGACCGGCAGACGACCGCGTCGGCGGCGGCGTAGGCGAGGTCCATCCGGGAGAGGTAGGGCACCGCCACGTAGCGGGCGTCCGGACCGGATACGGCCGCGTCACTGAGCTCGAGTGTGTTCTTCGGACCGTGCGCGTGCAGCACCGAGATCCGCGCCGCGGCCAACTGCGGCGCGGCCGCGGAGACCGCCTCGTTCAGGGTCCGCGCCCCCTGGGAACCACCGAAAACCAGCAGCACCGGGCCCTCGGCGGGCAGACCGAAGTGAGCTCGTGCCTCGGCGCGCAGGGCGGCGCGGTCGAGCCCGGTAATCGCTGCACGGACGGGAATGCCCACGACCTGGGCATTCGGCAAGCCCGAATCCGCAACAGCGGCCAGCACGCGGGCGGCGCGGCGCGCGCCGACTTTGTTCGCGATACCGGCCTTCGCGTTCGCCTCGTGCACTACCACCGCGACCGGGCGCCGACGACGCAGCACGCCCCGGCCCGCGGCCAGGTACGCGGGCAGCGCCACGTATCCGCCGAAACCGATGATCACGTCGGCCTCGACCGCGTCGATCACCGCCCTGGTGGCAGCCACCGAAGCGCGCACCCGACCAGGCAGCCGCAGCAGGTCGGTGGTCGGCTTGCGCGGCAACGGAACCGGCGGGATCAGCTCGAGCGGGTAGCCGCGGTCCGGAATCAGGCGGGTCTCCAGCCCGCGTTCGGTGCCCAGTGCGGTCACCCGGATCGAATCGTCGAGCCGCCGCAACGCGTCGGCCACCGCCAGTGCCGGTTCGATGTGTCCGGCCGTGCCGCCGCCCGCGACGATTACCGAGATCACCTGGATCTTCCTCGTTCCCTTGCGTGATTGACCGGATAGCTGGGTTCCCATGCCCTGGTGGCGCGCGCCGAACTGGTGCCGCGGCTCTCCGGCGACCGGCGCCGCGGCGGTTCCGTACCGTAGCGCCCGCGCCGGCCCGGCGGCAGCGCCGACGGTCCGCGCTCGGCAGATCTCGGCGCTCGCCCGCGCCGCGCCGCGCCGACCCGCGCCGGGGTGTACACCTCAGGTTTGGGCAACCGCAACAGCCTACTGAAACGACCGTCCTGTCCGGCATGCAGCGCCGCGACCGCCTCCGGCTCGTGCCGAGCCGCGTTCGCGATGATCCCGAACATGAACAGGGTGATGGCCAGCGACGATCCACCCGCGGAGACCAGCGGCAACTGCAGGCCGGTCACCGGGAGCAGGCCGACGACGTAGCCGATGTTGATCAGCGCCTGGCAGGTGATCCAGGTCGTCGCGGTCGCGGTGAGCAGCCGTAGGAACGGGTCCACCGAGCGGGCCGCGATGCGCAGACCGGTGTAGACGAACAGCGCGAACAGGCCGAGCACCAGCGCGCAGCCGAGATAGCCGAGCTCTTCGCCGATGATCGCGAAGATGAAGTCGTTGTGCGAGTTGGGCAGGTAGCTCCACTTGGCCCGGCTCTGCCCCAGCCCGCGCCCCCAGATGCCGCCGTCGGCCAGCGAGTACAGCGCCTGACGTGCCTGGTAATTGATGCCCTGCGGGTCGTCGCCGGGGTTGAAGAACGCGCGCATGCGATCGGAGCGATACCCCGCCGACAGCGCCAGCACCCCGGCGGCGATCGCGCCGGACAGCGCGATCGTCACGAACAGCCGCACCGGCAGACCACCGAACCACAGCAGCGCCACAAGCACCACACCCAGCGCGATCGTGGTGGACAGGTTCGGTTGCAGCACGACCAGCAGGCACACCAGCAGACCGGCAGGCACCAGCGGAACCAGGATGTCCTTCAAGCTCGCACGGTCGGCTCCGCGTGAGGCCAGCAGGTGCGCGCCCCAGACCACCAGCGTCACCTTCACGATTTCCGACGGCTGCACCGATACCGGCCCCAGCACCAGCCAGCGGCGCGCACCCTGCACCTGCGACCCGATGCCGGGAATCAGCACCAGCAGCAACGCGAACACCGAGAGCGCGAACACCGGGAACGACCACTGCCGCATCCTGCGCAGCGGAATACGCAGCGCCAGATAGAACAACACGGTGCCGACGACGGCGAACATGGCCTGCTGGATGAACAGCGAGTAGGCCGAACCGCCGTCGGCGTACGCCTCGACGCTGGAGGCCGACAGCACCATCACCAGCCCGAGCACGGTCAGCAGTGCGGCAATGGTGACCACCAGATGGAACGACGCGAGCGGGCGCGCCAGCCAGGCCCAGAAACGTGGGACCGACTCGCGCTTACGCCGCGCCGATTGCGTCATAGCTGCCGTCCGATGTCACCGTCTTCCAGAGCGTGCACCGCCGCGGCGAAGCTGCGGCCACGGTGCGTGTAATCGGCGAACATATCCAACGACGCGGCAGCGGGAGCCAGCAGCACGGTATCGCCGGATCGAGCGAATCCGGCCGCCGCCCGCACGGCGCGCACCATCACCGCGTCGGCCGCGGCGGTTCTCGACGCTTCGTCACCCATCCCTGCATCGTCTCCCGTGACCAGTTCGACGACCGGGACGTCGGGCGCGTGTCGCGCCAGCGCGGCCGCGATCACCGGCGCGTCGGCACCGATCAGCACGGCCGCGACCAAGCGGTCGGCGACCTCCTCGACCAGGTCCTCGATATGCGCGCCCTTGAGCTGCCCACCAGCCACCCAGATCACGTGCGGATGCGCGAGGATCGACGATCGCGCGGCGTGCGGGTTGGTGGCCTTGGAGTCGTCGATGAACTCGACCCCGGCCAGCTCGCGCACGAACGCGGCGCGGTGCGGGCCGACCTTGTGCTCGATCAAGCCCTCCCGGACGAACTGGGGGGCGATGTCGATCGCCCTGGTCAACGCCGAGGCGGCGAGCGCGTCGGCGACACCGGCGGGCCCGGGCGGGCTGATGTCGCCGACCTCGGCCAGGATCGCGGCCTTGGTGAACGCGCGGTCGAGTAGTTTGCCGTCGACCACGCCGAGCTCGCCATCGGCGGGCACCCCGACGCGGAAACCCACCGTCCGGCGCGCCTTGGACTTGCGGGCCAGTGCGGCCGCCACGGCGTCGTCCAGGCCGACCACGCCGACCCGGCCCACCAGCGCCCGCGCTTTCGCCGCGGCGTAGGCGTCCAAACTGCCGTGCCAATCCAGGTGATCCTCGGCCACGTTGAGCACGACGCCCGCCTCCGGCCGCACCGACGGAGCCCAGTGCAGCTGGAACGAGGAGAGCTCGACCGCGAGCACCTGTGGACCGGGAGTGCGCCGCAACGCGTCCAGGATCGGAAGACCGATGTTGCCGCAGGCGACGCTCGCGACCCCCGCGGCCCGCAAGATGGCGTGGGTCATCTGTGTGGTCGTGGTCTTTCCGTTGGTGCCGGTGATGACCAGCCACTTGCGGACCGGGCCGTAGATCCTGGCCTGATCGACCCACCAGGCGAACTCGACGTCACCCCATACCGGCGTGCCCTCGGCCACCGCGGAAACGAGCACCGGCGAGTCCGGCCGCCAGCCCGGGCTGGTGATCACCAGCGCGAACCGGCTCCAATCCGCGGACCGCAGTTCCGTGGACGTGGCCACCTCCACACCGAGCCCGGCGGCCTCGGCGAGCGCATCGGCGCCGCCATCGGTGACCACCGGACGGGCGCCGATATCGCGCAGCGGCTCGATGAGCGAGCGACCCGACACGCCCCAGCCGGCCACCAGGACGTCCCGGCCGCGCAGGAATTCCAGCATGGGCCCCGGTGTGCGCAGGGCCCGCGAAGAATGTTCGACCATATCGTTCACCCGACCGCGGAGAGATATTCGCTGTAGAACAGACCGAGCCCGACGGCCGACGCCATCGCGGCCAGCAGCCAGAACCTGATGATCACTGTGGTCTCGGCCCATTTGCTGAGTTCGAAGTGGTGGTGGAACGGCGCCATCTTGAACAGTCGATTGCGCGTGGTGCGGAAGACCGCGACCTGCAACACCACCGACGCCGTCTCGGCGACGAACAGCGCGCCGATCACGATCATCAGCAGCTCGGTCCGGGTGGTGATGGACAGACCCGCGAGCAGGCCACCCAGCGCCAGCGAACCGGTGTCACCCATGAAGATCTTGGCCGGGGCGGCGTTCCACCACAGGAAACCGACGCACGCCGCGGCGCCCGCGGCGCAGACCAGCGCGAGATCCAGCGGATCGCGCACGTTGTAACAACCGGTCTCGGGCTTGGTCTCGCAGGCGTGGTAGTACTGCCAGAAAGTGATGATCACGTACCCGCCGAGCACCAGGCTCATCGATCCGGCGGCCAGCCCGTCGAGACCGTCGGTGAGGTTCACCGCGTTCGACCAGGCGACCACCACGAAGCACACGAACACCACGAATACGACCACACCCATGGTCACCGTGCTGATGTCGCGGACATAGGACAGATGCCTGCTGGCGGGGGTCAGCCCGCTCGGGCCTTTGAACTGCAGCGCGAGCACGCCGAAGAGTACAGCCGCGGACAGCTGGCCGAGATACTTGCCCGCCGCGGTCAGTCCCAGGTTGCGTTGCTTGCGGATCTTGATGAAGTCATCGAGGAAACCCACCGCGCCGAGCGCCGTGGCCAGCCCGAGGACCAGCAACGCCGACGCCGAAGGGCCGTCGGCGTGGTAGCCGATGCCGATCAGATGCGACCCCAGATACCCGGCCCACATACCCACCAGAATCGCGACGCCACCCATGGTCGGGGTGCCGCGTTTGGCCTGATGGCTGGCGGGGCCATCGACCCGGATCTCCTGTCCGAATCCCTGCTTGGCGAACAACCTGATCAGCAGTGGGGTCAGCAGGATCGATACCGTCAGCGCTATCGCCGCGGCAAAAAGAATCTGTCTCATCCTGCTGCCTCCGTGTCCTGTCCCACCCCGCCGGTCGCCGCGGCGGCGCGGCGTGCGGCCACGGCGCCCGGGTCGGTCAGATGCTCGGCGACCTCCCACAGGCCGACCGACTTCGACGCCTTGACCAGCACCACGTCGCTCGCCCCGACTTCCTCGTCCAGCAGTGCGATCGCCGCCTCGATGTCCGGTACGAGGACCGATTCCTCGCCCCACGACCCTTCCATCACGGCTCCCTGGTGCAGCGCGCGGGAGGGCCTTCCGGTACCGACCACGACGACGCGGCTGACGTCCAACCGCACGGCGAGCCGGCCGATGGCGTCGTGTTCGATAACCGACTCCTCGCCCAGTTCGGCCATCTCGCCCAGCACCGCCCAGCTGCGTCGCGGCGTCCGGCCCGCCCGCGCCATACTCACCAGAGCCTTGAGCGCGGCGCGGACGGAATCCGGGTTGGCGTTGTAGGAGTCGTTGACGACGGTGAGCCCGTCGGCGGTGGTCCGCACGTCCATCCGGCGCGCCGACGCGGCGCGCGCACCGGACAGCGTCTGCACCACGGCGCCCAGATCCGCCCCGCATTCCAGCGCGACCGCGATCGCCGACAGCGCGTTGCCGACCTGGTGCTCGCCATGGACCGCCAATCGGACCGGTGCGCTGCCCGCAGGGGTGTGCACGGTGAACTCGGCGCGGGCTTGGTCGTCGAGCCGGATGTCGGTAGCGCGGATGTCGGCAGTGCCGGCCTGCCCGACCGTCACCACCCGGGCGGACGTGCGCGCGGCCATGGCGGCCACTTGAGGATCGTCGGCGTTGAGCACCGCGAGCCCGGTCGACGGCAGCGCCTCGACCAGCTCGCCCTTGGTCTGCGCGATGGCCTCCCGGCTGCCGAACTCACCGAGATGCGCAGTTCCGACGTTGAGTACCACCCCGATACTCGGTGGCGCCACCTCGGCCAGCGCGGCGATATGCCCTGGTCCCCGCGCGGACAGCTCCAGCACGAGGAAGCGGGTGCCCGCATCGGCGCGCAGCGCGGTCCACGGGTGACCGAGTTCGTTGTTGAACGAACCCGGCGGCGCCACCACCGGGCCCAGCGGCGCCAGGACGGCGGCCAGCAGGTCCTTCGTCGAGGTCTTGCCGGAGGAGCCGGTGACGCCGACGACGGTCAGCCCGCCGACGACCAGGCGCGAGACGCTGGCGCGCGCCAGTGCGGCGAGCGCGGTGAGCACGGCGGCCCCCGAGCCGTCCGAATCATGCGTCAGGGCAACGGAATTCGACGGCATAGTGGCATGGTCCGGCGCGACCACGATGGCCGGCACGCCCACCCGCCGCGCCGCGAGCACCGCCACCGCGCCCGCCGCGACGGCCGCGCCCGCATAGTCGTGGCCGTCCGAGCGCTCGCCCGGCAATGCCAGGAACAGGTCGCCGGAACCGATTCGGCGCGAATCGAATTCGACCGCGCCGGTCACCCGCACCTCCGGGTCTGCGACGTCGTGCAGCGTGCCGCCGACGACGTCCGCGATCTCCCGCAGTGTCATCTCGATCATGAAACCGTCAAGTCCTCCGCGTGATTTCCTTGCGGGCTGCGTCTTTCCAATGCGGCCGCGAGAACGTCGCGGTCGTCGAACGAATGCTTCACGCCGTCGATCTCCTGCCCTACCTCATGTCCCTTGCCCGCGATCAGCACCACGTCACCGGGGCGCGCCCAGTCCACCGCGGCCGCGATCGCCGCTGCCCGATCACCGATCTCGCGGACCTCACCGCGCTCGGCCTCGGGCACCTCCAGCGCACCCGAACGCAGGGCGCCGCGGATCGCCGCCGGGTCCTCGGTCCGCGGATTGTCGTCGGTGATGATCAATAGATCGGCCCCCCGCGCGCCCGCCGCTCCCATCAGCGGCCGCTTGGCCACGTCCCGGTCGCCGCCCGCACCGACGACCACCGCGAGCCGTCCCGTGCTGTCCGCCGCGAGATGCCCGCGCAGCGTGGCGATCACGGATTCCAGCGCGGCCGGCTTATGGGCGTAGTCGACGATCGCCAAGAAGTCCTGTCCGCGCTCGACCCGCTGCATCCGTCCGGGCACGTCCACGGTCGCCAGCGCGGGCGCGGCGACCGTCGGCTCGACCCCCGCGGCGGCGCACACGGCGACCGCGAGCAGTCCGTTGGCGACGTTGTAATGACCGGGAAGACGCAGGCGCACAGCGACTTCCCCCTGCGGACCGGACGCGATGAAGTCCTGTTCACCGCCGTGCGCCGACACCGCGCCGGTGACCTTCCACGCGGCCGAACGGGTGGTCGAGACGGTGATCGGGGTCGCGAGACCGGCGGCCAGCCGTTGTCCCCACTCGTCGTCGACGCAGACCACGGCGGTGCGCGCCGCTACCGGCGAATCCGGCTGGAACAGTCGGCGTTTGGCGGCGAAGTAGTCCTCGAAGTCGGCATGGAAATCCAGGTGGTCCTGCGACAGGTTGGTGAACGCGCCGACCGTGAACCGCACCCCGTCCACCCGTCCCAGCGCCAGCGCGTGGCTGGACACCTCCATCACCACCGCGTCCACGCCCTGCTCGACCATGAGCGCGAACATCGCATGCAGCTGCGGCGCCTCCGGGGTGGTCAGCGCGCTCGGCACCCGCCTGCCGCCGATCCTGGTCTCGATGGTGCCGATCAGGGCGGTGGACAGCCCCGCGGCAGCCAGGCCTGCCTCGACCAGATAGGAGGTCGTCGTCTTGCCGGATGTGCCGGTGATCCCGATGATGCGCAACCGTTCGGACGGGTTGCCGTAGATCGCCGCCGACAGCTCGCCGAGTACCGCGCGCGGGTTCTGCTGGATCAGGACCGGCACCTCGAGCGTGCCCATCAACTGCGCACCCGCCGCGTCGGTCAGCACCGCCACCGCGCCGCGCGCGACGGCGTCCTGCGCGAAACGCGCGCCGTGCGAACGGGCGCCCGGCAGTGCGGCGAACAGATCGCCCGGCAGCACGGCATCGGAACGCTGCTCGATACCGGTGACCGACACGCCACGCGCGGCCGTTTCGGGGCTGGTCACCGCACCGATGACGGCGGCCAGCGAAGCCAGCGGCGTCGACGGCGAGTGCTCTGGCCGCAATGCGCGCGGTTGGCCGGACTGCACAGAAACCAGGCTCCTTTCGAGGGCAGCGATCGAGGTGTCAGGTTACCGGCGACCGGTCACGGCGGGACCATGCGCCCCACCGCAAAGCCGGGGACCCTGCCCACCGCACACTACGGGTTCGTTCTCCCGGCCGGGAGCGCGCCACGCGCCGGTCGAAGGTCGCCCAGCCCGGCCGCTGCGGGCGAGGCCGATCGGCGATCACCGCTGCGGCCGCACGATGTCGTCCACCTGCTGATCGCTGTGCACAGTGCCGATGCCTTTCCGGCCGGTCACGCCCGCGGTCGTCGTGCCGTGGCAGCGGCCGGATCACCCGGCCTGCAGCACGAATCGCTTGGACGGCTGCGGCGACGGCGGAACACGGTCGCGCTGCAGCGCCCACGAGGCGATGTTGTGGAACAGCGGAGCCACCGACCCACCGCCGCTGCCGTCCGAACTGCGGACGGGCGCGTCGAGCATGAGACCGATCACGTACCGCGGATTGTCGGCGGGAACCATGCCCGCGAACGTGATCCAGAACGACGACGTGGAGTAGCACCGGCACCCCGGGTCCACCTTCTGCGCGGTACCGGTCTTGCCTGCCACCTGGTATCCCGCGATGGCTGCCGGCCACCCGGTGCCGTTCTGCTCGGCGTTCATCGGGTCGCGCTGCACGACCGCCTGGAACATCGTCCGCAGCGTGGCGGCGGCTTGCGGGCTCACCACCCGGACGCCGTCCGGCTGGGTCTCCTCGGTACGTGCGCCGCCCGGCGCGATCGTCGCTCGCACGATTCGAGGCGGGATGCGAACGCCGTCGTTGGCGATGGCCTGGTACATCCCGGCCATCTGCAGTGTGGTCATCGAAAGACCTTGCCCGATCGGAAGATTCGCGAACGTGCCGCCGGACCATTGGTCTCGGTCCGGCAGCAACCCCGCGCTCTCGCCCGGCAGGCCGATACCGGTGCGCTGCCCGAGCCCGAACCGGTGTGCCATATCGGCGAAGCGGTCCTCGCCGACGCGCTGGGCCAGCAGCAGGGTGCCCACGTTGGAGGATCGGCCGAAAATGCCCGTGGTGGTGTAGGGCTCGACCTCGTGCGACCACGCGTCATGCACGGTGACGCCCGCCATCTGAATCGAGCCGGGGACCTGCAGCACCTCGTCGGGCTGGGTGAGGCCGTACTCGATGGCCGCGGCTGCCGTCACGATCTTGTTCACCGAGCCGGGCTCGAACACATCGGTGACCGAAGGGTTGCTCAGGTCGGCGTTCACCCAGTTCTGCGGTCCCAGCTCCGGGTTGAACGTGTTGTCGTTCGCCATGGCCAGGACTTGCCCGGTCTTGGCATCCAGCACGACGGCCGAGGCAGCACCCGCGCCGGAGACCTCTTTCGCCTGCTGCACTTGTTGCTGCACGTAGTACTGCAGATCCGAGTCGAGGGTCAGCTCTACCGCCGCCCCGTTGACCGCCGGTTGCTCGTCTCGCCAGCTGCCCGGTATGACCGCGCCGTCGGAACCACGATCGTAGGTGTGCGACCCGTCGGTACCGGCCAGCACCGCGTCCATCGACGACTCGAGTCCGACCTGTCCGTGGCCATCCCACCCGGTGGCGCCGACCACGTTCGCCGCCAGCGAGCCGCCGGGATGCACCCGGATGCTTTCCGGGTCGGAGCCCACCTGAGCGAATTGCTCGGTGATCTCGCCGGCGATTCGCGGATCCACCTTGTGCGCAAGGTACACAAACGGCTCGTCGCTGCGCAGCTTCGCCAGCAGATCCGCTTCCGCCGGGGCGTCCTTGCCCAGCTTGTCGTGGATAGTGCGCGCGATGGCACGCAGCCGCTCCTCCGGATCGGGTGCCTTGTCACTCTTGGCTCTGGCATCCGCCAGTTCCTGGCGGACCCGGATCGGCTGGAAGTTGAGGGCTTTCGCGGAGATGGTGAAAGCCAGCGACTTGCCGTTGCGGTCGGTGATCGGCCCGCGGGTCGCCGGGTCCGGTTGATGGGTGGTGCGCTGACTGGCCGCTTGCGCCGACAGTCCCGGCGCCGCGATGCTCTGTACCCACAGCAGTTGCAGCGCGACCACGGCGAGCGCGACCAGCATGACCACCCGTCCGACGCCGAGGCGCAGTCGCAGCGGACCGCCCGGGACCGACGCCGGAGTCCGATGCGGTCTGCCGCCGCCCCTCGGCGCCGAGGGTCGGCGCGCGCGTTGCGCTTGCCTGGGTGGGGTCACTGTGGCACACCGTCGGTCTGTGGCTGCGGCGCCGCCAGCGCCTGCGGCGCCGCCAGCGCCTGCGGCGCGTCTATCTGCGGTTGCGCGGCCTGCGCCACCCCCACCTCGGGCGAAACCGACTCCTGCGGTGCGGCGGCCGGTGGCACCGCCGGATCGCCGAGCGGACCAGCCTGCGGCCGGCTGCCAACCGGAGGAGACACTGGTACCGGGCTCCCCGGTGCGGGTGCCGCGTTCGCCTGAACGTTGGTTTGCGGCCCGGTGATCGGCCGTCCCGGCGCGGGGGCGCCGGGTGTGGTGGTGACCGGGACAACCCGTTCACCCCTGGCCGCGCCCGATGGAGTCGGCGATGCGTTCAGCGGCGGGGCCGGGTCGCCTTGGGCCGGGGTCGGCGTGCCGATCACCGTCACCGAGCCGTGCGGGCCGACCAGCAGGCGGGCCGGGTCCTTGGCCGGAATCATGCCGAGTTCCCGCGCCCGCGCGGCCAGCTCCGGCGCCGAGTCGGCGGCCTCCACCTCGCGCTGCAGGGCGGCGCGCTCGTCGGCCAGTCGCCGGTTGGTGGCCCGTGCGTCCCCGAGCTGGTAGCTGTCCTCGGCGGCACGGGTGGTCAGCAGCAGTGTCAGCGCGAGACCACAGCCGAGCAGCGCGATGAGCGCGGTGACGAAAGGAATCCGCGCAGCCATCGCCGAGCGCCGCACGGCCGGTCGAAACGTATCGTCCGAACCGCTCTCGGCGCGCATCCGCCGTCGCGCGTAGGCGCGTTGCGCCGCACCGGATTTCACCCGCTCGGCATCCTGGACCCGCCGGGCGACCCGGCCCGGCGCCGCAACGGTCCGCGTCCGCACGCTCATCGGTTCCCCTCCTCTGTCCGCATCGGATGCCGGATCGACGCAGCACGCCGCTGTCTCATCCGGCCCCCGGTGCCTTTACAGGACATCCGCGTCCGATCGGTACGACCGGACGCCAACCGCGGGTTCCGCACCACACCCGCGCAGTCTTCGCAGTGCACCCACACCCACGCGGCGCCACCCGACACCGCAGACGCATTCCGCGCCCGGCCCGCTGTGTCTGCACAGGACAACCGCGTCCGGTCGGCGCGACGAGGAGCTGCGCGATGCCTCGTCATTGCGCCTCCTGGATCCGCTCCGCCGCGCGCATCCGGACGGGCGCCGCCCGCGGGTTCTCCTCGATCTCCTGTTCGGTCGCCTTCTCCGCGCCGCGGGTCAGCAAACGGAACTCCGGTCCCATGCCGGGCAGTTCGACCGGCAAGCCCACCGGGGTCCGGGACGTGGTGCGGGCGGCCAGCTCCTGCTTGACCACTTTGTCCTCCAGCGACTGGTAGGACATCACGACGATGCGGCCGCCGATTCGCAGCGCGGCGAGTGCGGCGGGCAACGCGGCCCGCAGCGATTCGAGTTCCTGGTTCACCTCCACCCGCAGCGCCTGGAAGGTGCGCTTGGCCGGATGCCCGCCGGTGCGGCGAGTCGCCGCGGGGATCGTGGCGTAGAGCAGTTCCACCAATTCGGCGCTGGTGGTGAACGGCTTGATCCGGCGCCGCCGGACCACCTCCGCGGCGATCCGGCTCGCGAAGCGTTCCTCCCCGTAGGTTTTCAGCACGCGGGCCAGTTCGCCGTGGCTGTAGGTATTGAGCACGTCGGCGGCGGTGGGCCCGGTGGTCGGGTCCATCCGCATATCCAGCGGGGCGTCGACGGAATAGGCGAAGCCGCGGTCGGTTTCGTCCAACTGCATCGACGACACGCCCAAGTCCATCAGGATCGCCGAGACCGAGCCGCCGACAGGCAGTCCCGCCTCGGTCAGCGCACCGGCGATACCGTCATAGCGGGTGTGCACCAACGTGATTCGGCTCGCGAACGGCGCGAGTCGTTCGCCGGCCAGGGTCAACGCCGTGGTGTCACGGTCCAGCCCGACGAGATGGAGGTTCGGGTAGGCGCGCAGGAAATGTTCGGCGTGACCGCCGAGGCCAAGGGTGGCGTCCACGTAGACCGCGCCGGGCTCGGACAGAGCCGGACCGAGCAGCGCGTCGGCCCGCTCGAGCAGAACCGGAACATGGCGAGGGCCGCGCTGTTCACGGTTCACCTAGACCTCCCGGAGTCCTGCCTCGCGTCGTCGCGCACCGCACACGGGTCGCCTTGTTACACAGTGCTTTCGATACGGATACGAATGCCTCGTGGTCTCTGACCGAACTTTCGGCACCTGGCGTCGGGGAAGTACGTCAGGGTCCGCGTCCGGGCAGAGACCGCGCGGCACTCGTTCGCCCGCGGCTAGAAGATTCCGCCCAGCGACTCGTCTCTGGCTTGCGAGAAGTCCTCCTCGTGCTCGGCGAGGTAGGACTCCCACGCCTGCTTGTCCCAAATCTCCAGGAAATCGACCGAACCGATCACCACGCAGTCCCGTGTCAGGTTGGCGTAGCGACGATGATCGGCCGACAACACGATCCGGCCCTGCCCGTCCGGACGTTGCTCGTCCGTTCCGGCCGCGAGTGCCCGGACGAACGCCCGAGCCTGCGGGTTGCTTCGAGACGCGGCCGCGGCCCGCCGGGCGAGCGCGGTGAACTCTTCCTTCGGGTACACGGCAAGGCTGTGGTCCTGACCTTTCGTGACCATCAACCCTCCCGCCAGATCGTCTCGAAACTTCGCAGGCAACGTGAGTCGCCCCTTGTCGTCCAAGCGAGGTGTGTAGGTACCGAGAAACATCTCGATACCTCCCTAGTCGATCACCTCGATGGTCGGCCTTCGGTACTGCGCGCTCCACATTACCCCACTTTCCCCCACTTTCAATCGAAACAACCGGTGATCTGGCTCCCGGCCGACACGATTCCGCAGGTCATTCCAGCTATCACTGCCGTGGAGAACTTTCGCGAGTTCTGCCGACACGCGTCGACCTCCGCGACAAACACCCGAAAACACCCAGCAAACGCCCTGATCAGCCCAATGTGGACGGCGTGGGGTGGCAGCGTGGGGACGCTCGTGGGGAGGTGTGGAGGAGGGAAAACCACCGTCCGAAAATCCTCCGCGCGGACGGCATCGGCGCGCATGAGACGGCGACGCCGCACCATTGCGGTGCGGCGTCGCCGTCGGTAGTGAAGTTCAGGCTGATGAACTTCAGGCTAAAACACGCTATTCCTGCTCGAACCGTCGCCGAAAGCGATCCTCCATACGCTCGGAGAAACGACCGGACTTGCGCTGGCGTCCGCGTCCACCCGAGCCACCACCCGAGGAGGCGTCGCCGCCGCCGGAGCGGTCGTTCTTGCCGACAGCCTTGGCGGTGCCGAGCAGCAGGAGCACACCCGCGCCGAACATGACGATGAACCCGATCAGGCTGATGATCGGGAAGCCGCCGGGCTTCACGGGCGCTGCGATGCCTGCGACGAGGAGAAAAAGGCCGAGGACGAACAACGCCGCGGCCTGGAGTCTGCGACGACTCGAGGTCGAACGAAGCCGTCCGCCGCGGACGGACGAGGCGAACTTGGGATCCTCAGCATAGAGAGCGCTCTCGATCTGTTCGAGCATGCGCTGCTCGTGCTCGGAGAGTGGCACGGTACCTCCCCCGGCACTAGACGTGGCTGCCGCCTCCGGGTAGGCGACAGACAGCCGACCTTGGCGGCTATCTGACACCAATGATACGAGTTCGATCAGGGCCATACCACCTAATGGGCACAGTCATACGTAGCCCGTCTTCGGTCCGCGCACGGCCGGAGCCGAGATCAACCGGTCATGGACTAAGCGGTCATGGATCAAGCCGTCATGCCGCCGGTCCAGCCCGGCGCGGGTCGCAGCCGAGCCGAGGCCGAGAGGAGATCTTCCACGTCGTGCAGAAATGCGCCCACCCGGGAAGCGAACTCATCCGCCTCGTGGTCGTCGACATTTCGGTCGAGCCCCGCCTCCAGCGCGGCCCGAGTCTGCGAGCGAGCGCTGAAATAGTCTGCCCACATCACGAACTCGGGCGCGGCGCGCTGCATGAGCACCCACGCATTGCGCGAGCGCGCCCGCGGCGCGGCGTCGGCGCCGGTGAGCGCGAGAACGGCGCCGGCGCCACGCAGCGCGGCCAGGTAGGCGGTGCGGAACCGCTCTCGCGGATCGCGTTCCCCCGCCGCTTGCAGGAGCAAACCGTCCGCCCGCGCCAGCAGTTTGCCGGCCCGCCCCGGGTGTTCCACTCGACCAGACATCGCCGTCCCTCCACTTCGCGCACCGCTTTGTCCCGGCCGCTTTGTCCCGGCCGCTTTGTCCCGGCCGCATCGGAGACGGCGCGCCGCACCACATTCCGCTACCGCCCGGACCGAACAGGTATTCGAACGTTTGAATTGAGCTTGAATATAGAGACGCCCACCGACAAACTTCCGCGTCCGCGCGACCGACGAGAGCCATGACCGCCGTCAAGCCCAATCACACTCCAGCCCCCGCCGTCGTCGACCTCTCAGTGGCGGCGCTGCGCTCCCGGCTGCACGACGCGCTGGCGGTGTACGTCGCCGCGATGGACTATCCACGCGGCACCGAGCACCATCGCGCGCCGATGTGGACCGAACACACCACCCGTCCCGGTTGGCAGGCGGTCGCCGCCGTGGTGCCCGACGACTGCGGCCGGATCGATCTGCGCAGCGCGCCCATCGTGGCGATCGCCTACGGCTATCGCGGCGCCGCCCACCAGTGGTGGCACCAGCAGGTACACAGCGGAATGCGGCGCTCGGGCTGGCCGGAACCCTCCGCACGCGAATTGCTCTCGGACTATTTCGAGCTGACCGAACTGCATGTGCATCCCACCGCGCAGGGCCGCGGCATCGGCGCGACGCTGCTGCAACGATTGCTGCGCGACCGGACCGAGCGCGCGGTGCTGCTGTCCACCCCCGAGGTGGACGGCGAGGACAACCGCGCCTGGCGGCTGTACCGCAGGGCGGGATTCACCGACGTGATCCGCAACTTCGTGTTCGCCGGCGACAGCCGGCCGTTCGCGATCCTCGGTCGTCGGCTGCCGCTATGAGCGTGACATGTCGGTAGTCGTCGTCGGTTCTGGGCACAATGCTCTGGTGGCCGCGTGCTATCTGGCCCGCGCCGGGTACCCGGTCGAGGTGCTCGAACGCGACAGCGTGCTCGGGGGCGCGGTGTCGACGGTCGAGCGGTTCCCCGGCCACCAGGTCGATCGCGGCTCCTCGGCGCACATCATGATCCGCCACACCGGCATCATCGAGCAGTTGCAGCTCGACCAGTTCGGCCTGCGCTACATCGATTGCGACCCATGGGGATTCACGCCGGCTCAGGCGGACCGCCCGGCCATCGTGTTCCACCATGACCTGGACGCGACGTGCGCGTCGATCGCGGCGGCCTGCGGGCGGCGGGACGCGGCGCAGTATCGCCGGTTCGTTCGGGTGTGGGGGCCGCGCAGCGCCCGCGTGATGCGGGCTTTCGGTGGCGCCCCGACGCCGGGCAGGCTGGTGCGGTCGTTCTGGGAGCTGGACGCTCGCCGGCACCCGAGCGCGCTGTCGCGGGAGTTCCTGCAATCCGGAGACGCGTTGCTGGACACCTACTTCGACGACGAACGGCTGAAAGCATCGCTGGCCTGGTTCGGCGCACAATCCGGCCCGCCGATGTCGGAGCCGGGCACCGCGCCGATGGTCGGCTTCGCGGCGCTGCTGCATGCGCTGCCGCCGGGCCGCGCGGTGGGCGGCAGCGGCGCGCTGACCGAGGCCCTGGTGGCGCGGCTGCGATCCGACGGCGGGGTGGTGCGCGCGGGCGACGGTGTGACCGCCCTGCATCGCGTCGGCGACCGGTGGCGGGTGCGCACCGAGTCGGGCCGAGAACTGCGCGCCGACATCGTGATCGCCGGCTCGCACGTGCTCACCACGCTGGATCTGCTGCGCGCCGGCGGATTCGATGCCGCACGACTGGACGACTGGCGACGGCGCATCCGGGTCGGTCCCGGCACCGGGATGGTGGTGCGGGTCGCCGCCACCGCACTGCCGCGCTATCCGGGCAGTCCGAGCGACGTATCCGCCCGCGGCCTGCAGTTCCTGGTCTCCGATCGAGCGCAGCTGCGCCGGGCGCACGGCGCGGCGCTGGCCGGGGATCTGCCACCGCGGCCTGTGGTGCTGGTGATGAGCTTCAGCGCGCTGGATCCGACCATCGCGCCGCCGGGCGAGCACCAGCTGTCGCTGTGGGCGCAGTGGCACCCGTACCGGCTCGCGGACGGTGGCGACTGGGCCGCCCTCGCACAGCGGGAGGGCGAGCGGATCATCACCGAGGTCGATTCGTACGCACCCGGTTTCGCCGGCTCGGTACAGCACACGCACGTGCAGACCCCGGTGGACCTGGAGCGCGAGCTCGGGCTCGTCGGCGGCAACGTCATGCACGTGGAGATGTCGCTGGACCAGATGATGCTCCTGCGCCCACTACCGGAACTGTCCCGGCAGCGGGTACCCGGTGCGCCGGGACTGTATCTGACCGGCGCGTCCACCCATCCCGGTGGCGGCGTGTCCGGCGCCAGCGGTCGCACGGCCGCACAACTCGCGCTGCGCGACCTTCGCCGGCCTAGAGGTGCGCGGCGGTTCGGGCGACGCCCCTGACCCGCGGTGACTCGCTCGATGCGGCACACCGACGCGCGTCGCGACCGGCGCCTTTCATTCCGGCCGACCGGCCTGGCACGATGTCACCGTGCAGCCGAGTCCCGTCACCACGATGCCCGTTGCCCCGGATCGCCCGCGCAACCGCCCCCGCCGGGTCGTGCGGGTAGCGGCGGCTGTCCTGCTGGCGGCGTTGCTGGTCCCGGTGCTCGCCAGCTGCCTGCGCGTGCAGGTGTCGATGGGCTTGTCGTCCAACGACCGGGTATCCGGACGGATCGTCGCCGCCGTGGTGCCCACGGGTCCCGAGGACAAGGGCCCGCAGCTGAAGGCGCCCGACACGCTCGCCGCGAAGGTGCGGGTGGAGCCGTACGCCCAAGATGGGTACACCGGCAGCCAGGTGTTCTTCGAAGACTTGTCGTTCGGCGAGGTGCAACAGCTGGGGCAGCTGTCCGAGCAGACCCAGGGCATGTTCCAGCTGCAGTTCCAGCGCACCGGCGACCTGGTCAGCCTCAACGGCCGAGTCGATCTCAAATCCGTGCCGCCGCACGGCTCGGACGTGCAGTTCACCATCGCGTTCCCGGCCCGCGTCGCGAAGACCAATGGCAGCCGCGAGGGCGACAACGTCGTCTCCTGGAAACTGCCGCCCGGCGACGTCTCCACACTGCGGGCCGAAGTCAGCTACGCCGACCCGAACACCCGCTCGTTCGCGGGTTGGGCGGGCATCGTCGGCGGCATCACGCTCGCGGTGGCCGCGATCGCCGCCGCACTGGCGTACCTGGACCGCAATCCCGCCGCGCCCGGCGCGCCGAAAGCCGGGTTTTCCCTGGGCCGCCGGGGCGTTCGGTAACGCAGAATTACTGAGCGGCATTCTCGACCGCTCGACACAACGCGGCGGCTCGCTTCGGGTACCCGGATGTCCTTGCCGCCCTGGCACATCGGCCGTGGGTAGATCAGGTACCTCTCCTCCGTTGCGGGTCGACCGCATCGGTGTGATCGCCTGACCCACCACCGAATCCCGGGCCGGAAGGCCACATCAGCACGGGCGGAGTCCACCTCGCTGCGCAGCCACCGTGCCCCCGTCGGGCTCCCCCGAACTGCCCGACCGGGGCACGGTGCGATGGCAGGGTCCCCCGCTGCAATAGCGCGGTCGACACCTGGCCGCGGCGGACCGTCGTCACGGCTACGACGGCAGCCGACGCCCGGAGCTCATGGCACGGTGGTGATTCCGACTGTCGGCAAGAAGTGGCACGACTTGGCGCCGTTCTGGACCGTGCCGAACACCGCGGCGAGAACCGTGCCGCGGCCGGTATCGACCGGGACCGCGCGGACGCCACCCATCGGAAGCGTCGCGAAGAGGAACTCCCGGATGGCCTGCTCCGCTTTGGGTCGCAACTCCGGCGGGACTGCGGCGGGGATCATCGCGCGGGCCACCTCCGACAGCGGCCCCATGGCGGCGGTGCCGCTGCGTCCGTTACTCAGATTGAGCCAGGCGACCTGCATACCCGCGGTGTTCGAGCCGTCCGGCCCAAGCCCGTACGGCACGAATGTGAACATGGCCTGCCCCGTTTTGACGGCGTTGAGGTCGAGCCCGGGGATCTGCACGGTGTTCTTCGGCCACGGGCCCGGAATGGTCCCGGCCACGGCGGGCGCGAGCCCGAGGGTCGTGTTGTCGAGGCACAACGCCGCCGCGGCCGGATACGCGAACGGCTCGATGCCGAGGCCGCGCAGCGCGTCGAGCGCGGAGTTGTAGATGCTCCACGGGTCACCGGGCGCCGCGGTCTGCGTGGCGCGGTCGGAGAACGCGGGGGCCGGGTCGTCCGGGGCCGCGCCGGCGGCCCCTGGTCCCGCGAGCGCGAGAGCGACCGAGCCGGTCACGACGGCGGACAACAAAGTCAGACTACGCAACGTGATCACGAAACCTCCTCATCGGCGGAACGATCGAGGGGCACAGTACTCCGGCAAACGCACGCAACAGCCGAGATTGCCAACAGCAATTCCACAGCAGTCCAGTTTGCCGGGATCTACGGCACCGGTCGGCCGCCACCGACAAGCTGTACGCCGCGTCCGGCCGCCGCTTCGGCTCCCCCCGGCACGCCGGCGATGATGCGACCGGGGACCGCACCGCTCTCATTCGGCAGCGCACGCCTGGCTACCAGAATTATCCGACGAATCCAGGCCCGACAAGATCTACGCTCACGCTGATTACTTCTCTTGTTCCAGAGTCCAGTTGCTCGGCATCATGATTCGGCTCGACCCCGACATCGGCCGGCGGGGGGTCGGCACCAACCATCCAGAGCGACCGAGAGACCTGGCTCGTCGACGTCGCAGCAACCCCCCGGTCACCGGGTGCGGGTGCTTCCGCCGGGACCGATGGAGGAACCGAAGTGATTATCGAGGACCTGGCATGGCGTGAGCGTGCCATGGACGCAGCCGCGTTCACGCTCAGGCCGGAACCGAGCGCCCGCGAGGTGCGGGCATGACCACGTCCGCCGCACCCGAAACCTCCTCGCTCGGCGATCCGGCCCCGGCCGGCACATCCGAGCCGCATCCCGCTCGAGCAGGTGAGACGCCTGAGGTAGCCAAGAGCCGGCACCCGTGGCGGTGGGTGGTCAGCGCTGTCGCGCTGGTTCTGCTCGCCCAGTTCGTGCACGGTCTGGCCACCAACCCCGGCTGGGATTGGCCGACGTTCGCGCAGTACATCACGGCGAAATCGGTGCTGTCGGCATTGCAAGTGACGTTGGAGCTGACCGTGTGGGGTACCGCGCTGGGATTCCTCCTCGGCACCGCGCTGGCGGTCGCCCGGCTATCGAACAATCCGGTATTGCGGGTGATCTCCTGGGCCTACATCTGGGCGTTCCGGGCCATCCCGCTGATCGTGCAGCTGCTGTTCTGGTTCAACATCGCCTATCTGTACCGGACGCTGTCGATCGGCATCCCGTTCGGCCCGGCGCTGTTCACCTTCGAGGTGAACGGCGTGATCAGCGGCTTCACCGCCGCCGTGATCGGATTGGCCCTGCATCAGGCGGCATATTCCGCCGAAATCATCCGCGCCGGATTCATCTCGGTCGACGCGGGACAGCTGGAGGCCGCCGCCGCACTGGGGATTCCGCGACTGCGGCAGTTCCGCACCGTCGTTTTCCCGCAGGCGATGCGCTCGATCCTGCCGAACGCGACCAACGAGGTGATCAGCCTGTTCAAGGGCACCTCGATCGTGTCGGTGATGGCGATCGCCGAGCTGTTCTACCAGGTCCAGGTGATCTATGGGCGCAATGGGCGGGTTGTGCCGCTGCTGATGGTCGCGACGGTGTGGTACTTCGTGCTCACCACCGTGCTCTCGGTGGCGCAGTATTACATCGAGCGTCACTACGCCAAAGGCGCGCACCGCAATCCGCCGCCTTCGCCGCTGCAGCGCGCGTGGCAGAAGCTGCAGGAAGTCGCCGAGATCGGTTCCACCGCACCACGCGGAGCGACACGATGACCGGCACGCTCGCCGTCGAGGTTCGCGGCGTCCGGAAATCCTACGGGCCGCACCAGGTGTTGCGCGGCATCGATCTGACCGTTCGCTCCGGCGAAGTGGTCACGGTGATCGGTCCATCCGGCTCCGGCAAGTCGACCCTGCTGCGCGTGGTGAACCGCCTGGAATCACTGGACGCGGGAACTGTGCACATCGACGGCGAGCTGATCGGCTACCGCCTGCGCCGTAACCGGTTGCACGCGCTGCCGGACCGGGAAGTGCGCAAGCAGCGCTCCCGGATCGGCTTCGTCTTCCAGCAGTTCAATCTGTTCCCGCACCTGACAGTGCTCGACAACATCACGCTCGCACCGCTTTCCGCGCAGCACCGCGACCGCGCCGAAATCGAGCGCGAGGCAAAGGAACTGCTCGAACGCGTCGGCATCGGGCAGCTCGCCGGAGCGTATCCGCGCAGGTTGTCCGGCGGCCAGCAGCAACGCGTGGCGATCGCCCGCGCACTGGCGCTGCGGCCCCGCGTGATCCTGTTCGACGAGCCGACCTCCGCATTGGACCCCGAGCTGGTCGGCGAAGTCCTCGACGTGATCCGCGACCTCGCGCACGGCGGCACCGCCCTGGTGATCGTCACCCACGAAATCGGTTTCGCTCGCGAAGTCGCCGACACCGTGGTGTTCCTCGACGAGGGGGTCATCGTCGAGCAGGGTCCGCCGGCGGCCGTCCTCGACCACCCCGAACACCCGCGCACCCGCGCCTTCCTTTCCCGAGTCCGCTGATGAACAGGTATCCGATGAAGCTTTCCGCCCTGGTCACCGCCGCCGCGACCGCGGTCGTGCTGCTGAGCACCGGCTGCACCGAACCCGAGGCGGATTCCGCCGCGCAGCCCGTCGGGTCGATTACCTTCGACCTTTCCCCCGCCCAGTCCGGTCGCGTCCGGGCCGCGAAGGTCGACGCCATCGCCGCGGAGGTGCCGCAGGCGATCCGTGACCGCGGCACCCTGATCGTCACCGGGTCCGCTGGGACCGCGCCGCCGCTGCGGTTCTACGCCACCGACGACAAGACCGTGGTCGGCTCCGAAATCGACTTCGCCTCGCTGGTCGCCGACATTCTCGGCCTGCGACTCGACGTGCAGGTGGCGGACTTCTCGCAGAACTTCGTGCGGGTGGACTCGGGCGAAGTGGACGCCTTCATCTCCAACGTCACCGTCACCGAGGAGCGCAAAGAGAAGTACGACTTCGCGACCTACCGCAAGGACAACGTCGCGCTGGAGGTGCCGATCCAGAGCAAGCTGGAGTACAAGGACCGCACCAGCCTGGCGGGCAAGCGGATCGGCGTCGGCAGCGGCACCAACCAGGAGCAGCTGCTGGTTACGTGGAACGAGCAGAACCGGGCCGAGGGGTTGCCTCCGATCGACATCACCTACTACCAGCAGTTCAGCGACTACTACCTGGCACTGGCCTCGCAGCGGCTGGACGGCTTCCTCGGCCCCAATCCGACCGCGATCTACCACGCGGCCACCGCGAAACAGACCAGGATCGTGGGCACCTTCTCCGGCGCGGGCGAGACGCTGCAAGGCGAGATCGCGGTGCTCACCAAAAAGAACAACGGGCTGATCCCGGCCGTGCAGCACGCGTTGGCCTACGCCATCGAGCACGGCAGTTACCAGCAGGTGATCGACCGGTGGGGCCTGCAGAGCGAGACGGTCACTGAGTCTCGGATCAACCCGCCCGGCCTGCCGAAGAAGCGGTGAGCCCGTGACACAGCAGCTTTCGACCGCGCCACTGCGCGTGCACCGGGTGCTCCAGGACGACCCGCTGGCCGCGCCTCTGCTCGCCGAACTCGCACTCGAATACAGCAGCCGTTACGGCCGCACACCCGGCGAGGTGCACGCCGCGCTACGCGAGCACCCGGCCACGGCGTTCACGCCACCGTACGGGGCATTGCTGGTCGTCACCCAGGACGGGGAGGCGGTGGCGGGCGGCGCGTTCCAGCGCTATGACGCGCACACCGCGGAGCTGAAACGGATCTGGACCTCGCGTGCGCACCGCAGGCGGGGGCTCGGGCGGTTTGTGCTCGACCAGCTGGAGACCGAGATCACTCGCCGCGGCTACCGGCGGGTGTACCTGACCACCGGACCACGCCAGCCCGAAGCCGTCGCCCTGTACCTCGCCGCGGGCTACCGCCCCCTCTACGACCCGGACCTGCCCGCGGAACAGATCGGCAAGCACCCGTTCGAGAAGCACCTGCCAGCCGCCAGTTTGGGAGCCACCGCATGAAGTTTCTGCTTTTCACCCTCGTCACCCGGGTGCCGGACCCGCGGACCGGCCGTCTGCCCGGCACCCGCGAGCGGCTGCGCGAGGTCGTCGACCAGGCGCGACTGGCCGACGAGCTGGGCTACGACGGGTTCGCCGTCGGCGAGCGGCACGAGGACCCGTTCCTGTCCGCCGCGCCGCCGGTGATCCTCTCGCACCTGGCCGCCGTGACCTCCCGGATCACGCTGTTCACCGCGGTGACCACGCTGAGCCTGCTGGACCCGGTGCGTGCTTTCGAGGACTACTCGACGCTGGACAACCTCTCCGGCGGTCGGCTGGAACTGATCATCGGGAAGGGCAACGGCACCGCACAGGCGCAGCTGTTCCACGTCACCACCGACGACCAGTGGGATCGCAATCGCGAAGGCTACGAGCTGTTCCGCGCGCTGTGGGCCGGCGAAAGGGTCACCTGGTCGGGGCGGTTCCGCCCGCCACTGCGCGAGGCCAAGGCGCTGCCGCGGCCGCTGCAGCCGAACATCCGGATCTGGCACGGCAGCGCGACCAGCCGCGACTCGGTGGAACTGGCCGCGCGGCACGGTGATCCGGTGTTCTCGGCGAACGTCACCAATCCGATCGAGCCCTATGCCGAGCTGGTGCGCTACTACCGGGAGCGTTGGGCGTTCCACGGCAACGATCCGGCGGATGCGCTCGTCGGGGCGGGCACCGCCGGATTCCACGTCGCCCGGACCTCGCAGGAGGCGCGGACCGCGTACGCGCCGATCTTCCAGGCGCGACTGGGGTTGGCCCGCAAGCTCGGGCTGCCGGTCGTGTTCGAGACCCTCGACGACTTCGTGGCGCGCAGCTCGGCCCTGGTCGGCAGCCCCGAGCAGGTGATCGACAAGGTCGGCCGCCAGCACGAGCAGCTCGGCCACGAGGTGATCAACCTGTCCGTCGAACGCGACGGACGCCCCGAACGGCAGTACCTGGACAGCCTGGAGCTGTTCCAGGCCGAGGTGGCGCCCGAACTGCGCCGCCGCATTCCCAGCCGACCGTTGGCGAGTTTCGTCGCCGACGCCGATCCCGACCCGGGCGAGCAGCTCGCCCGCACGGAAGTATCTGGAGTTGTTTCGTGATCCGATCCCGTCACCGAATCCTCGCGCTCGCAGGCGCGCTGGCCGCGGCCGCTTCGGTAGCCGCCTGCGGCAGCGATTCGGCCACGCCCGCCACCGTCGCGGGACCGCCGCGACCCGGCGGCACGCTGCGCTACGGCCTGTCCCAGGCGCCGACCTGCTCGGACCCCGCACAGTCCGCAACCAACCAGACCCTCTACGTGACCAGGCAGATCGTCGATTCGCTGACCGACCAGGATCCGGACACCGGTGAGCTGAAGCCGTGGCTGGCGCAGCGCTGGGAAGTGAGCCCCGACGCGAAGGTGTTCACCTTCCACCTGAGCGACGGCGTCACGTTCAGCGACGGCACGCCACTGACCGCGGACTCGGTGCGCACCACGTTCGATTCGGTGGTCAAGCTCGGCTCGGGCAAGGCGCCGCTGGGCAGCAGCTATCTCGCCAACTACGTCGGCACCACCGCCGTCGACCGGCTCACCGCCCGGGTGGAGTTCAGCAAACCCAACGCGCAGTTCCTGCAGGCCTCCTCGACCGCCCAGCTCGGCATCCTGGCCGACGCGACCACGGCCAAGCCGGCCGAACAGCGCTGCCTCGGCGACAACGTCGGCAGCGGGCCGTTCACCTACGCGGCCTACCGCCAGGACGCGGCGGTGACACTGGCCAAACGCGCCGGCTACAACTGGGGTTCGGCGGTGTTCGCGCATCGCGGCGAGGCGTATCTGGACAAGATCGAGTTCACCGTGGTGCCCGAATCCGGGGTGCGCACCGGCAGTGTCGCCTCCGGGCAGCTGGACGCGATCAGCGATGCGCTGCCCCAGGACGCCCCGCAGATCGAAGCGACCGGTGGACGGGTGCTCAGCACCGCCAATCCGGGCGTGCCATTCGGCTTGCAGCCCAACGTCACCCGCGGACCGCTGCGCGATCCCGCGGTGCGCCAGGCACTGCTGCCCGCGATCGACCGCAAGCAGCTGGTGGACACCGTACTCGGCCCGCAGTTCAAACCCGCGACGAGCCCGCTGGCCGGACGCACCCCCGCCTACACCGACCTCTCGGCGCGCCTGACCTACGATCCGCCGAAGGCGCGCACCATCCTCGACCAGGCCGGATGGGTGCCCGGCGCGGACGGCATCCGGGCGAAGAACGGTGAGCGGTTGACGTTCTCGGTGCTGTTCAGCCAGGTGTTCTCGGGCAACCAGGCGATCCTCGAGCTGGTGCAGCAGCAGCTGCGGCAGGTCGGTGTCGAGCTCAAGCTGGACCTGGTGTCGGTGGCGGAGACCACGGCGCGGCAGAACAGCAAGGATTTCGACACCATCTACTTGAACATCACCCGCGCCGATGGTGACATCTTGCGTACCACCTTCGGTCTCGACGGACGCAACCTCAATGTTCGCGGCCCCATCCCGGCGCTGGACGACGCATTGAACGGCCAGCTCAGCGCGGTGGACACCGCGGCACGTAAGCAGCTCATCGGTACCGCGCAGCAGCAGGTACTCGACGCGGGGTTGTTCGTCCCGACCGTCGAGCTGTCCCAGGCCATCGGAGCCGCCGCGAACACCCAAGGCCTGAAGTTCGAAGCCTCCGCGCGATTGCAGTTCTTCGACACCTGGCTGAGCGGGCGGTAATCGTGGCGCGCTATCTGGCCCTGCGGGCGTTGCAGGCGCTCTGGGTGCTGTGGGCGGCGTTCACGCTGTCGTTCGTGGTGCTGTACCTGCTGCCCGCCGACCCGGTCTCGATCGCGGCCGACGGCGGCGGTACGGGGACCCCGGTGGACAAGGCCGCCATCGCCGAATTGCAAGCCCGCTACGGGCTGGATCGGCCGCTGTGGGAACAGTATCTGACCGCGCTCGGGCACGCCGTCCGCGGCGATCTCGGGCACTCCATCGCGACCGGGCAGCGCGTCACGGACGCGATCGGCGACGCGCTGCCCGCCACCCTCGAACTGACCGGGACGGCGCTGCTCATGGCGATCGTCGGTGGCGTTTCGCTCGCGTTCGCCGCGACCTACACCGGCCGTCCGTGGCTGCGCAACGGCTTGGCCGCGCTGCCGTCGCTCGGCGTTTCGGTGCCGACCTTCTGGACCGGTCTGCTGTTGCTGCAACTGTTCTCGTTCCACTGGCGGCTGGCGCCCGCGTTCGGCGGACACGGCTTCGCGGGCACGGTGCTGCCCGCGCTCACCCTGGCTCTGCCGATCGGGGCGGTGATCGCGCAGGTACTCACCGCCGGGTTCGAAACCACCTGGCGTCAGCCGTTCGTCGACGTGGCGGTGGCCAAAGGCGGGTCGCGCTGGTGGGTGCAGCGCACCCACGTGCTGCGCCCGGCCAGCGTGCCTGCGTTCACCATCGCGGGCGTGCTGGTCGGCAACATGCTGGCCGGATCGGTCGTGGTGGAGACGGTCTTCGCCCGCCAAGGCGTCGGGCGGCTGACCCAGACCGCCGTACTGGCCCAGGACATCCCCGTGGTGCAGGGCATCGTGCTGCTCACCTCGGTGGTGTTCGTCAGCGTGAACCTGGCGGTGGACCTGATCTACCCGCTGCTCGACCCCCGCATCGCGGCGCGCTCGCGCGGCGGCGCCGATCACGGATCCGAGCACACCGCGGTGGACGCCGCCGAGGAGGCGATCATCCGTGCCTGACCCTGACTCATCATTCGTCCGCGCAGCGGGAGGTGACCAACCGTGGTCGACGTAACCGAGGAACGCCGCGGGGTGGTCCTGGCGGGCCTGCGGCAACCGAGTGTGAGCTGGAAGTCGGTGCGCCGCAACGCCGGACTGCTGGTGGCGGGCGCCGTAGCGCTGCTCGCCGTCGGATGGGCGCTGGCGCCGTCGGTGTTCGCGAGTGGCGATCCACTGACCGGCGTTCCGGCGCAGAAGTTCCAGGCGCCCAGTGCCGAACACTGGTTCGGCACCGACAATCTCGGGCGCGACCTCTACACCCGGATGGTCCACGGCGCAGGACTCTCGCTGACCGCAACCCTGTCCGCGGTGGGCATCGCGCTCGTCGCCGGGACCGTCCTCGGGCTGCTGTCGGGTGCGATCGGCGGTGTGGTCGACACGATCATCATGCGTTCGGTCGACGTACTGCTGTCCATCCCCGCCCTGCTGCTGTCGCTGGCGCTGGTGACCGCGCTCGGGTTCGGCACCCGCAATGTGGCCCTCGCGGTGGGTATCGCGCTGGTGGCCAACTTCGCGCGCGTGATGCGTTCGGAGGTGCTGCGGGTGCGTCAGGCGGTCTACGTGGAGGCGGCCCACGCGGCGGGCGTGCGCTGGTACACGGTGCTGGCCCGGCACGTGCTGCCCAACGCCTACCAGCCCGTGCTCGCGCTGGCGGCGGTCGAGTTCGGCATGGCGGTGCTGTCGGTGTCGGCGCTCAGTTTCCTCGGCTACGGCGCGAAGCCGCCCACCCCGGAATGGGGGACGCTGATCTCCGAGGGCCGCAACTATCTCGCGACCGCCTGGTGGATGACCACCCTGCCCGGCTTGGTCATCATCGCCGTCGTCCTCGCCGCTCAACGCCTCGGACGCGCCATCGCGAAAGGGGAACACGCATGAGCCCGGCGCCGCTGTTACGTGTCGAGGATCTGCATGTCCGCTATCGGTCCGATTCGGGGCCGGTCACCGCGCTGGCGGGTGTCTCGCTCACCGTGGCGCGCGGCGAGGTGGTGGCGCTGGTCGGCGAGTCCGGCTCCGGCAAGTCCACCCTCGCCCAGGCCGTGATCGGTCTGCTCGGAGCCAACGCCGAGACCACCGGCGGAACCATCACTTTCGACGACTCGGTGGTCGACACCAGGTCCGAACGAGCGCTGCGCCGGTTGCGCGGCGCCCGGATCGGTTTCGTCCCCCAGGACCCCGGCTTGTCGCTGAACCCCGTGCGGCGCATCGGCGACCAAGTGGCCGAACCACTGCTCGTGCACGGGCTGGCCGCCCGCAACGCGGCGCGCGCGCGAGCGATCGAACTGCTGGCCGACGCCGGGCTGGACCGGCCGGAACTGCGCGCCGAGCAGTACCCACACGAGCTGTCCGGTGGGCAGCGCCAGCGGGTGCTGATCGCGGCCGCGCTGGCCTGCGCACCGGAGCTGGTCATCGCCGACGAGCCGACCAGCGCGCTGGACGCCACCGTCGCTCGCCGAGTGCTGGACCGGCTCGCGGAGCAGATCGCGGCGCGCGGCACCGCAGTGCTGCTGATCACCCACGATCTGGCCGTGGCCGCCGAACGCGCGGACCGGCTCGTCGTGCTCAGCGGCGGCGAGGTGGTCGAGAGCGGCCCGACCGCCGACCTGCTCGCCGCGCCGCGCCACCCCTACACCAAGCGGCTGCTCGCCGCCTCACCGAGCCTCGCCGCGCCGGGCGCCTACCGCGCCGCCAAACCCCGCGACGGCCAGCCGCTGCTGGTCCTGCGTGACGTGCACAAGGCCTTCCGGGCGCACGGCGGCACTGCCGTGGCCGCGGTGGCGGGGGTCGGTTTCGAACTCGGCCGCGGCGAGACTTTGTCGCTGGTCGGCGAATCCGGTTCCGGTAAATCCACTACCGCCCGGATCGCGTTGCGGCTCACCGAACCCGACCGCGGCGAGGTCATCTTCGACGGGCAGGAGCTGTCGAGGGTACGCGGGGCGCGGCTGCGTGCGCTGCGCAAACGCTTCCAAGTGGTGTACCAGAACCCCTACGCCTCGCTGGACCCGCGCTGGCGAGTGGGCGCGATCATCGAAGAACCCTTGCGCGCGTTCGGGATCGGTGATCGTGCGGCGCGGCGGGAACGGGCGGCCGAACTGCTCGAGCAGGTCGCGCTGCCGGCCGGATTCGCGCAGCGGCGTCCCGCCGAATTGTCCGGCGGACAACGCCAGCGCGTCGCCATCGCCAGGGCCCTGGCGCTGCATCCCGAACTGCTCGTGCTCGACGAACCGGTTTCCGCGCTGGACGCGTCCGTGCAGGCGCAGATCCTCGAGCTGCTGGACCGCCTGCAATCCGAGCTGTCGCTGAGTTACCTGTTCATCTCGCACGATCTGGCGGTGGTCCGCCGCATCAGCGATCAGGTCGCGGTGTTGCGGCACGGTCGTATCGTCGAAAGCGGCCGCACCGCCGATATTTTCGACAACCCGCAGCACGAGTACACGCGCGAGCTGCTGTCGGCCATCCCCGCCCCCGCCACGGCAGGCGCTTGCTGATGCCGAATCCGACCTATCGCCACAGCCGATTACTGAACCGGCAGGAGCACCGGGCGCGCTGCCGCAGCCGCTCCGAGCCGGCCGCACCCGTCACGACCACCGGAACCCGCACACCGGAGCCCACCACCGGCCGCACGCCGACCACGTGGTGGCACTCACCGAAAAGGATCGTCCTGATGGTGTCTTCCACCTTCTCCCACGGCAAATCGGACCGCCCCGTGGCCGCGCCGTCCCCCGGGCCGAACGTTCCAGCCAGCCTCGTCCGGCTCGCCGTCGGCACGGCACGGTGGTGGCGCACCCACGCGCCGCGCACCGCGCTGTGGCAGCAGGCGCTGTTCTCGGCGCCGGACCTGGCCGGTGCGGGCGTACACCCGGCACTGCTGCGGCAGCTCGAAGCGGAGGCCACGGCCTGATGGCTGATCCGGATTTCTTCGTGGCCGTCGAACTCACCGGAACCGGCGCGCATCCCGCGTCCTGGCGACGTGACGACTCGCGCGCGGAGGACCTGTTCACCGGCCGGTACTGGCTCGACGTGATAGTCGCGGCCGAAAACGCCGGTGTCGACGCGGTTTTCCTGCCCGACTCGTTCGGCTTGCAGCCCGGCGGCCCCGGCGCCACCCGCGGCCGGCTCGACGCGGTGGCGATTGCCGCCCGGGCCGCCGCGGCCACGCGCGGCATCGGGCTGGTGCCGCAAATCCCGGTCACCCACACCGAACCCTTCCATCTGGCGAAGGCCATCCAGAGCCTCGATTTCGCCACGTTCGGCCGGGCGGGCTGGGAGGTCACCGTTTCGGAGGGCGCCGAACAGGCACGGGCGTTCGGGCGCAAGCAGGCGCAAGACGCGGCCGCGCTGTGGCACGAGGCCGACGAAGCGATCGAAGTCGTCACCCGCCTGTGGGACAGCTGGGAGGACGACGCGGAGATTCGTGACCTGCCCACGGGCCGCTTCATCGACCGGGGCAAACTGCACTACATCGACTTCGCCGGAGACAACTTCGCGGTGAAGGGCCCCTCGATCACGCCACGGTCGCCGCAGGGCCAAGCGATCGTCGCGGTGCGCGCCGACGATGTGACCGATGCCGCAGTCGCGGTGCGCCGCGCCGATTTGATCCGAATCGGCGCCATCGATCTCGACGCGGCACAGGCACGGCGCACGCAGTTGCGTGCGGAGCTGACGGCGGCCGGCCGCGACCCCGACCGCGTGCGCATCCTGCTGGATCTGGACATTCACCTGGCCGATTCGGTGGACGCGGCGACCGACGAGGTGCGCACACTGGACGGCTGGGCCGACCAGCTCGTGGCGTCGGCCCCGAGCGGCTTGCGGCACATCGGCACCGCTGAGACACTGCGCGAGGCACTGGCGGCCGTGCACGCCGCCGAGGCCGCTGACGGTGTAGTGCTGCGCCCGCTCGCCGTCCCGGCCGCGGTCCACCGTTTGCCGTCGTTCGGCCGCACAACCCTGTCCACCGGCACTCTACGCACTCGCCTCGGCCTGCCGCGGCCCGCGAGCCGCTACGCCACCAGCACAGAAGGCACGCCGTCATGACCGACAAGCCGCGCAAGCTCGTCCATCTCGCCGCCCATTTTCCCGGCGTCAACAACACCACCGTGTGGAGCGACCCCGCATCGGGCAGCCAGATCGACTTCGCGGGGTTCGTGCATCTGGCGCAGACCGCGGAACGGGGCCTGTTCGACTTCTTCTTCCTCGCCGAAGGACTGCGGCTGCGCGAACACCTCGGCCGCATCCACGATCTGGACGTCGTCGGCAGGCCGGACACCTTCACCGTGCTGAACGCGCTCGCGGGGGTGACCGACAAGCTCGGCCTGGCGGGCACCATCAACAGCACCTACAACGAACCGTTCGAACTGGCCAAACAATTCGCGTCGCTCGACCACCTCTCCGGCGGGCGGGCCGCGTGGAACGTCGTCACGTCCTCCGACGCGTTCACCGGCGAAAACTTCCGCCGCGGCGGCTATCTGGAGCACAGCCAGCGCTACCGCCGCGCCGCCGAATTGATCGACGTGGCCAGGGCACTCTGGGACAGTTGGGACGCCGACTCGCTGGTCGTCGACCGGAAAGCCGGCGTTTTCGCCCAGCAGATTCCCGAAACCCGCCATCGCGGAGCGCAGTTCGACATCACCGGTCGATTCGTGCTCCCGCCGAGCCCGCAGGGCCACCCGGTACTGTTGCAGGCGGGCGACTCCGACGACGGCCGCGAGTTCGGTGCGGCCACCGCCGACGCGATCTTCACCGGCCACGGCACCCTCCAGGAGGGGCAGCAGTTCGACGCCGACGTGAAGGCACGCCTGGCCAAGTACGGCCGGACCCCCGACGAGCTGAAGATCCTGCCCGCCGCCACCTTCGTCCTCGGCGACAACGAGGCCGAGGCGCAGGAACGGGCCAGGCACATCCGCCTGCAGCAGGTCAGCCCACAGACCGCGATCGCGTTTCTCGAACAGGTTTGGGGCCGTGATCTTTCCGGCTACGACCCGGATGGCCCGCTCCCCGACGTCGAGCCCGCCGACGACGTAACCATCACCCGGGGCCGCGTGCGCCACGCCAAGGACCCGCGTGCGGTCGCCGAGGCGTGGCGGGCCAAAGCGGAAGCCGAGCGGCTCAGCATCCGGGAGCTGATCATCGAGGTGACCACGCGGCAGCAGTTCGTCGGCACCCCCGCCTCGGTCGCCGAGCAAATCGACACCTACGTGCAATCCGACGCTGCCGACGGATTCATCCTCGTCTCGCACCTGACCCCGCACGGGCTGGACGAATTCGTCGACCGGGTCGTCCCGGAACTCCAGGAACGCGGCAGCTTCCGCACCGAGTACACCGGAACCACCCTGCGTGACCACCTCGGCCTGCACCATCCCCACCACCGCACCACCTCCCGCGAAGGAGCCAAAGCGTCATGACCACCAGCATTGCCAGCGTTTTCGAGACCGAGTGGGCGCACTGGCACCGCGCGCGCGTGGACCGGTTGCGCGACCCGCTCGGATTCCTCAGCCTGACCGCGCTGCACTGGCTCACCGACAGTCCCGAGCGGTTGCCGGACGTACCGGGCACCTGGTGGGTCACCGACGACAAGGTGTTCATCACGGCGCAGCCCGCCGACCGGCTGGAGTACGAGGGCCTGACCATCGCGGGCGTGCAGATCGTCCGGCCCACCGAAGGGGCGCCGGGATTGCTGGTACGGCATGAGCGTCGGGCCCTCGAGGTGATCCGCCGCACCGGCCGCCACGCGGTCCGCGTGCACGATCCGGCCGCGCCCGCTCTGCTCAGCTTCACTGACATACCGGCCTACACGCCGGACCCGAACTGGGTTGTGTACGGCCGGTTCACACCGTTCGACGAAGCGCAGACCGTGACCACCGGCGCGGTGGTGGAGGGTCTCGAGCACCGGCACCGTGCCGCGGGCACCATCGAATTCCGCATCGGCGAGGTGACCGAACGCGTCGTCGCATTCGGCGATCCGGGCAACCTGCGGGTGCTGTTCACCGACGCGACCAGCGGCGTCACGACCTACCCGGCGGCACGCGCGCTGGCAGTCGACCCGCCGGAGGCGGACGGCACAGTCCGGTTGGACTTCAACCGGGCGGCCAATCTGCCCTGCGCCTTCACCGATTTCGCGACCTGCCCGGTGGCACCCGCGCAGAACCGGCTGCGCGTGGCCATCGAGGCCGGCGAGCAGGACCCCCAGCGCGGACGCCCGGCATGAGCGGTCAGGCCTGGAGGCGGCAGCACAGCCATAACCACGCAAGGCCCCGCCCATGCCGAAAAACAGACACAGCATGAGCGCCGGACTTGGACACGGCAGCACAGCCATAACCACGCAAGGCCCCGCTCATGGCGAAAAACAGACACAGCATGAGCGCCGGACTTGGACACGGCAGCACAGCCGTAACCAGGCAAAGCCCCGCTCATGGCGGAAAGGAGACACAGCATGAGCGTTCCACTGTCGATTCTCGACCTCTCCCCGGTCAGTGCGGGCTCGACCCCGCAGCAGGCGTTGCGCAACACCATCGATCTGGCCCAGCGCGCCGAACGGTGGGGCTACCACCGGTATTGGCTGGCCGAACACCACTTCGTCTCGGTAGCGAGTTCGTCGTCCATCACGCTTATCGGCTTGGTCGCGGCGGCGACGACGCGCATCCGGGTGGGTTCGGCCGCCGTGCAGGTCGGTCACCACACCTCGGCGTCGATCGTGGAGGCATTCGGCACCATCGACGCGCTGCACCCCGGCCGGCTCGACCTCGGGCTGGGCCGTTCCGGTCATCGGCGCAGCCAGTTAGGTGCGGAAACCGCGCGCCCCGCAAAGCCCGTGAGCGATTCCGTGATCGGTCGCACCGAGATCCGTGACGGTGTCGTGGTTCCGCCGCCGTTCGATCCGAAACGCATCGTGGACCGGTCCCGGTTCCGCGCCTCGTTGAGCGCGCTGCAGCAGCAAGGCGCGCAGCCGCTGGAGTTCGCCGAGCAGCTCGACGAGGTGCGGGCGCTGCTGGACGGCAGCTTCGTCAGCCCCGAAGGCGTCTCGCTGCACGCGGTCCCGGGCGAGGGCGCGCAGGTGCAGCTGTGGCTGTTCGGCAGCAGCGCGGGCGAGAGTGCGGAACTGGCCGGGCGACTCGGCCTTCCGTTCGCGGCGGCATATCACGTCTCGCCCGGCACCGCGCTGGACGCGATCGATGCCTACCGTGCGGCATTCCGTCCGTCCGCGATTCTGGCCGAGCCGTACGCGGTGATCTCCGCGGACGTGGTCGTGGCGAATGACGACGCGACCGCGCAGCGCCTGGCCGCCAGTTACGGACACTGGGTCTACAGCATCCGCAGTGGCGCAGGCGCGACCCCCTACCAGGACCCGGCGACCATCGCACCGCTCACCGCGGAACAGCGCCGCCTGGTCGATGATCGCCTGGCCACCCAGATCGTGGGTGCACCGAGCACCGTCGTGGAGCGGCTCGCCGCCCTGCAGCGGGTCACCGCCGCCGACGAACTGCTCGTCACCAGCGTCACCCATCGGCACGCCGACCGCCTCGAATCGCACCGGCTGCTTGCCGAGGCGTGGGGTTTGCGGGCGGCGCGCGCCGCCTGAAACACCGCCTCGCGATCCGGCCCCGGCCCCGGCCGATGCGCGCACCGGTCGGGGCCGGGCCGTCGAGCAGCACCCCGGACTGCCCGGTTTACGAGCAGCGCCGCCGGATCACGACTACGACCGCCGGTAACCAGGTGCTCGAGCAGCTCACGATGAAACACCTTCGCCCGGCCCAGCGCGGGCCGGGCGAAGCTCGCGGGTCAGGCGCCGATCGGCGCGGCGGCTACGCCGTAACCGAGGTTGGCGAGCACCTCGCTGGTCGCCCTGGCGAAATTGAGCGTGATGAAGTGCAGGCACGGCGCGCCCTCGTCGATCAGCCGCTGGGCCATCTCGGTGGCGATCTCGATGCCCGCCGCGCGGACCGCGACCGCATTCTCCTCGGAGCCGTCGCTCGCCGCGGCCCACAACCGCTCCGTGACAGCGGCGGGCAGCTGTCTGCCGGACAGTTGCTCGGCGCGCCGCACCGTGCGCAGCGAGGTGATCGGCATCAGCTCCGGGATGATCGGTTTCGCGCCCTCGATCGGGTCGAACGCCGCGAGGCGATCACGTAGGCGCAGATAGTGCTCGACATCGAAGAACATCTGCGTGATCGAATACTCCGCGCCGGCCCGCAGCTTCGCGGCCAGGAAGGCGGTATCGGTGTCCAGGTCCGGTGAGCGGTGGTGTCCCAGCGGGAACGATGCCACGCCGACATGGAAATCGCCGAGGTCGCGCACGATGCGCACCACCTCCTCGGCGTAGGAGACACCCTCCGGGTGCCGGTGCCATTCGCCGAGCGGATCGCCCGGCGGGTCGCCGCGCAGCACCAGGATGTTGCTGATGCCGGAGTCGGCGTAGGCGCCGACCAGCGAACGCAGTTCGGCGACGCTGTGCTCCACCGCGGTCAGGTGCGCGACCGGCAACAGCGTGGTCTCCTGCGCGAGCTGGCCGGTGACGCGTACGGTGCGGTCACGAGTGGAACCGCCCGCGCCGTAGGTCATCGACACGAACGCGGGATGCATGCACTCGAACTGCCGCACGACGCGCCACAGCCGCGCCTCGGCTTCGGCGTCGCGCGGCGGATTGAACTCGACCGAAAACGGCACCGCGTGCCCCTCGTGCATTCGCAGGCTCTCGACGACCGAAGGTGTTGCCGAGATACCCGGCTGGGTCCGGGACGACCTGTCGGCGGAGTTTCCCCGCACGTTGTCGAACGTCACCGGTTCAGTGTAAGAGGGGGCCGGTGGCAGCGCTGTCGGGTAGCTCGGACCGCCCGCGTATCCTTCGGACCTAGGCGGCAAGTCCGCCACGCCGGACGACACGCGCGCACGAACTCGCTCGGCCGCGGACACCCGAAGCGCTCGGGCACCCCGCGGCGGAGTGCGTCCACCACCCGCACGACCTTGGAGGCTCCCCTGTCCGCCGGAACCGGTACTCAGTCGCCGCGGGCCGCCGTGCCGCAGCCAGGCACGCCCGCCTTCGTTACCGCCGTGGAAGATGCGCTGACCAGCTTCTTCGCCACCCGCCGCGACACCGTCGAGCGCCTCGGCCCGGTCTTCGTGGAGGCCGCGGACGCGCTGGAGCAGTTCGTGCTGCGCGGCGGAAAACGCACCAGGCCCGCGTTCGCGTGGACCGGGTGGCTCGGCGCGGGCGGAGATCCGCACGGACCGGCCGCCGCCGCGGTGCTCACCGCCTGCTCGGCGCTGGAACTGGTCCAGGCCTGCGCGCTGATCCACGACGACATCATCGACTCCTCCCGAACCCGCCGCCGCTTCCCCACCGTGCACGTCGATTTCGAGCGGCGCCACCGCGACCGCGGATGGACCGGCGACGCGGCCCACTTCGGCACCAGTGTGGCCATCCTGATCGGGGACCTGGCGCTGTCCTGGGCCGATGACATGGTGCACGCGTCCGGTCTCGCGCCGGCGGCCATCGCCAGGTTCGCGCCGGTGTGGGCCGACATGCGCACCGAGGTACTCGGCGGTCAACTGCTCGACATCACCGGCGAGGCGGGCGGTGACGAATCGGTCGAGGCCGCGCTGCGGATCAACCGGTACAAGACCGCCGCCTACACCGTCGAACGCCCGCTACATCTCGGCGCCGCCATCGCCGACGCCGGACCGGGACTGATCGAGGCGTATCGCAGGTTCGGCACCGCCATCGGCATCGCCTTCCAGCTGCGTGACGACCTGCTCGGCGTGTTCGGCGACCCGGCGGTGACCGGCAAGCCCTCCGGCGACGACCTGCGCGAAGGCAAGCGCACCGTGCTGCTGGCGGAGGCACTGCGCCGCGCCGACGCCTGTGACCCCGCCGCCGGCGCGCTGCTGCGCACCAGCATCGGCACCGAGCTGAGCGCGGAGGCGGTGCAGCGGATGCGCTCGTTGCTCATCGAGCTCGGCGCGGTCGACGAGGTGGAGCGGCGGATCACCGAACTGACCGACAGCGGCTTGGCCGCCATCGCGTCCAGTTCGGCGACGACCGTGGCGAAAGAACGGCTGCGCGCGATGGCGCTGGCCGCGACCGAGCGCACGGCGTGACCGTGTCCATGTCACCGGCCGCAGCGACCAGCTATCCCGTTCAAGCGGCGACGGGAAGGTGAACCGGATGAAAACCGTTGCGGGACCGACCGATCGTGTCGTGATCGTCGGGGCGGGCCTGTCCGGGCTGTCGGCCGCGCTGCACTTGACCGGCGCCGGCCACACAGTCACGCTGCTCGAACGCTGCGACCACCCCGGCGGCCGGGTCGGGCGCTATCAGGGCGCCGACTATGACATCGATTCCGGCGCTACCGTGCTGACCCTGCCGGAACTGATCACCGACGCGCTCGCCGCCGTCGGCCGTACACCGGAAACCTGCGTCCCCCCGCTGCGGATCCGGCAGCTGGCGCCCGGCTATCACGCCCGCTTCGCCGACGACACCGAGATCAGGGTGTTCGCCGACCCGGACACGATGGCCGCGGAGGTCGAGCGGACCTGCGGCCCGGCCGAGGCACGAGGCTACCGGCGCCTGCGTGACTGGCTGGCCCGCGTCTACGCGGCCGAGTACAGCGAGTTCATGGACACCAACTTCGACTCGCCGCTGGATATGGTCCGTAGCGCCGAAAAGCGCCGCGCACTGGTCGAATTGGTGCGGCTGGGCTGCTTCGGGCGGCTCGGGCCGCGGGTGCGCCGGTTTCTGCGTGATCCGCGCTCGGCCCGCCTGTTCACCTTCCAGGCCCTCTACGCGGGTATGCCGCCCGCCCGAGCGCTCGCGGTGTACGGCGTGATCCCGCATATGGACACCTCGTTGGGCGTCTATTTCCCCGAGGGCGGAATGCGGGCGATCGCCGAAGCGCTGGCGCAGGCGTTCACCGACGCGGGCGGCAGGCTGGAACTCGGCGCCGAAGTGGTCGGGATCGACTACGCCGGGCGCCGGGCGCGGCGCGCCCGCACCGCCGACGGGCGCTCCTTCGACTGCGACGCCCTCGTGCTCACCGCGGACCTCGGGTCGCTCGACCGGTTCGGAGTGCGGCCCAGGCGCGGACTGCGGGCCGCACCATCAGCGGTCGTAGCGCACGGCACCATCCCCGCCGCGATCGCGGCGCGCTGGCCGGTGCAGGCACACCACGCCATCGAGTTCGGGCAGGCCTGGGACGCCACGTTCGCCGAGATCACCGCGCGCCGCGGCCGCGGCGCGCTGATGAGCGATCCCTCCTTGCTACTGACCCGGCCCGCGCTCACCGACCCGAACCTGTTCATCGACCGGCGCGACGGACAGCACGAGCCGTTCTCCGTGCTGGCACCGTGCCCGAATCTGGTGGCGGCGCCACTGAACTGGCCGGCGCTCGGCCCCGCCTACCTGCGCGAGCTGCTCTCCGTTCTGGAAGCGCGCGGGTACCGCGGCATCGCCGAGCACTTCGCTGTCGATCAGCTCGACACGCCGCAAACCTGGCACGACCGCGGAATGCTGGCCGGCACACCTTTCTCGGCGGCACATCTTTTCCGGCAAACCGGCCCATTTCGATCGAGCAATTTCCCGCGCTCCAGCGACAACGTGGTTATCGCTGGTTGTGGCACCACCCCCGGCGTAGGTGTGCCGACCGCACTGCTTTCAGGAAAACTGGCAGCAACCCGGATATCCGGACATAACCGGCCAACGTCGCGTGGAACCCCGCGCACCAGCCCGATAGTGTTCGAGGCGACGCCGTAAACTAAGCGCCGACCTATTCGCTCGCGGTTGCGACCGCCGACCATTCGGGGGGACCGAAACCAGATGGCATCCCCCGAAACGCGCACCGCAGAGGCCGCATCCGCCGATAGCCCCGGCCGAGCATCGCCCACCTCCGCACGTCGGGAATCAGCCGCCCCCCGCACTTTCCTGTGGTGGGTGCGCACCTACGCCGATTTCGCCAGGAGCCCCGAGGGCCGCGCCGCACTACTCGGATTCTTCGGCGCCGTCATGATCACCTTCGGCGGATTCGGCGCGGGCAGCGTCCGCAAGCGTGACCCGCTGCTGGAAGCCATGCACCTGTCCTGGCTGCGGTTCGGGCACGGCTACGCGCTGTCCACCATCTGCATCTGGATCGGTGTGCTGCTGATGATCACCGCCTGGGTCCGGCTCGGGCGCGCCACGATCGGAACCGGCGACCGGATCGGCGCCGGGGTGACGCTGAACGAGCTGCGCGCGATCGTCGGCATCTGGATCGCCCCGCTGCTGTTCGCCGTGCCGATGTTCAGCCGCGACGCCTACTCCTACCTGGCGCAGGGCGCGCTGCTGCGCGATGGCTTCGACCCCTACCAGGTCGGGCCGGTCGCGAATCCCGGTGTGCTGCTGGACAATGTGAGCCCGGTCTGGACCACCACCACCGCGCCGTACGGCCCCGGGTTCCTGCTGCTCGGGCGCGCGATCACGGCGGTGACCGGCGACAACGTGGTGGCGGGCACGATCGCGATGCGGCTGGTCATGCTGCCCGGCCTGGTGCTGATGATGTGGGCGGTGCCGTATCTGACCAAGCATCTCGGCGGCAAACCCACCGTCGCGTTGTGGCTGGCGGTGCTCAACCCGCTGGTGCTGATCCACCTGATCGGCGGGGTGCACAACGAGATGCTGATGGTCGGGCTGATGTGCGCGGGCATCGCGCTGGTACTGGAGCGTCACCATGTGGCGGGCGTCGTGGTGGTCGCGATCGGCGTGGCCATCAAGGCGACCGCGGGTGTCGCGCTGCCATTCCTGGTGTGGATCTGGATGCTGCACGAACGGGAGCGCCGAGCGGCGTTGCGCGTCGGGCAGGACCCGACGCGCCTGCCCCCGGGCGAGCAGCCGGGCGACGCCGCCGAGCGCACCGCGGATATGCCGCATCCCGCGCTGATGTTCGGCAAGATCGCCGGCCTCGGCCTCAGCGTCTTCGCGGTGGTGTTCGTGACCGCTTCGGCCATCGCCGGTGTCGGCATCGGCTGGCTGACCGCGCTGTCCGGCTCGAAGAAGATCATCAACTGGCTTTCGCTGCCCACCGTCATGGCCCACGCCGTCACCTGGGTGACCCCGCTGCGGTTGGAGTCGGTACTCGAGGTGACCCGTGCGATGTGCGCGCTCGCCTTGGTGGCGGTGCTGGCCTGGACGTGGTGGCGGTTCCGGCACAGCGAACGGGAGGCGGTCCTCGGCATCCTGATCGCCTTTGTCGCGATCGTCATCCTCTCCCCCGCCGCCCTGCCCTGGTACTACTCGTGGCCGCTGGCACTGGCCGCCGGGTTCGCGTTGTCCACCACCACGCTGATGGCGCTGGTGGGTGTGTGTACCTGGCTCATGCTGGTCTTCCAGCCGGACGGTTCGATCGGCCTCTACAACTTCTGGCATGTCGTCGCCGCCACCTTCGCCGCTGTGGTCGCGGCGCTGTCGCTGCGCACGGTGGACCCGCTGCGCTTGCGCGCCGGCCCGCCGAGCAGCGCCACCGCCGCGCCGATCACCCAATGACCGACGAGCAGCTATCGGCCGACGCCCTGCTCGCACTGGCCTACCGGGAATGCCGACAGATCGCCGCCACCCACGGCCGCACCTACTTCCTGGCCACTCGTCTGCTGTCGCCCGAGCGGCGGCCGGCCGTGCACGCGCTGTACGCATTCGCGCGGATGGTGGACGACGTCGTCGACCGCGCCGATCGGCACGGCGCAGCGGACACAGGCACAACGCCGGGTCGCGGACCGGCCGATACGCTCGACCGGATCGAGCGGAAGCTGAGAGACACGCTCGAATCAGGCACACTCGCTCTGCCGCCGACCGGTGAGCCGACCTCCGTACCATCCGCCCCGAACCCGGAGAACGCGCCCGGTGCGCGGACGCGAACGCTGATCCTGGCCGCGGTCACCGATACCATCCGGCGCTACGCGATCGCCCCGCGGCACTTCTGGACGTTCCTCGATTCCATGCGGATGGACGTACCGGACACCAGGGTCTTCCGGAACCGATACGCCACCATGGCCGAGCTACAGGAGTACATGCGTGGCTCCGCGGCCGCGATCGGATTGCAGTTGCTCCCGGTGCTCGGCACCGTGGCCCCGGTGTCCGAGGCCGAACCGGCCGCCGCCGCGCTCGGCGAGGCCTTCCAGCTCACCAACTTCCTGCGCGATGTCGCGGAGGACCTCGATCGCGACCGGGTCTATCTGCCCGCTGACGCACTCAGCGCGTTCGGCGTGGATGCCGACCTGCTGCTCGAGTGCCGCAGCACCGGATGCACCGACCCGCGTGTACGCCGTGCCCTCGCCCACCTCATCGCCGTCAACCGCGATCTCTACCGCCGCGCCGAGCCCGGCATCGCCCTGCTCGAGCCGCGCGTTCGCCCCGCCATCCGCACCGCGACCACCCTTTACGCCGACATCCTGCACCACATCGAACGCAGCGACTACGCTGTCTTCGCGCACCGCGCAGTAGTCCCCCGCCGCCACCGCCTCCGTGTAGCCGCCACCGAATTCACCACCGCCACCCTCCGCAGTGGGTTCCAGCGCTGAACGAGAACAACCGACTCCCCGCTACCGTCAAAACGGATCCGCCGACGCTCGGCGCAACACTTCGCGGGCGAGCGGGCCGTGCAGGGCGTCGATCGGCTTTCCGGGCAGGCTGTCGTCCTCGGTGAAGATCCATTCCAGGATCTCTTCGTCGGTATATTTCGCGTCCCGCATGACCGTGATCAGGCCCGGGAGCGGCTTCACGACCGCGCCGGTGTCGTCGAAGAAGCGCTCGGGGATGCCCGCCACGCCGTGTCTGCGCACGGCGATCAAGTGGTGGTCGCGCAGCATCTGATGCACTCGGGTCACCACCAGCCCGAGTCGGTCGGCCACCTCGGGCAGTGGCACCAGGGTCACCGACTGGGGAAGGACGTCCTCGCTGCAGGGAAATGCACTCACCCGCACAACGGTAGACGGTCCGGCATCGCACGTCGTGAGCCACCCGGCGTGGTGGGAGTCGATACCATCGTGAGGGCCGCAGGGAGCGGTTGACCGCTCGTCGCAGGTATCGCGCGACGGGTGAGAACTTTTGTGAAAGCCGGAGGACATCACTTGATCGGCCAGATGCTGGAAGGGCGCTATCGGATCGATGCGCCGATCGCCCGCGGCGGCATGTCGATGGTCTTCCGGGGGGTCGATACCCGCCTGGACCGGCCGGTCGCTGTCAAAGTGATGGATCCGAAGTTCGCCGGTGACCCGCAGTTCCTGTCCCGGTTCGAGTTCGAGGCGCGCGCGGTTGCCAAGCTCAAGCACCCGTCGCTGGTCGCGGTGTACGACCAGGGTGTCGACGGCGAGCACCCCTTCCTGATCATGGAGTTGGTCGAGGGCGGCACGCTGCGCGAACTGCTGCGCGAGCGTGGCCCGATGCCCCCGCACGCGGTGCGCGCGGTCGCCGAGCCGGTGCTCGCGGCGGTCGGAGTCGCGCACTCGGCAGGCCTGGTGCACCGCGATATCAAACCGGAGAACGTGCTGGTCTCCGATGCGGGTGAAGTGAAGATCGCCGATTTCGGCTTGGTCCGGGCGGTCGCCGCGGCGAACACCACGTCGGCGAGCGTCATTCTCGGCACCGCTGCCTACCTCTCCCCTGAGCAGGTCACCAGCGGCTTCGCCGACGCGCGCAGCGACGTGTACTCCTTTGGCCTGCTGATCTTCGAAATGCTCACCGGCCGTGTGCCTTTCACCGGCGACACGGCACTTTCGGTGGCCTATCAGCGCATCGAGAACGACGTGCCGAGCCCGAGCGGATTCATCTCCGGTGTACCGCCGGAATTCGATGAGTTGGTCGCCAAAGCCACCGCGCGCGAGCCCGCGCACCGCTTCGCGGACGCGAATGAAATGGCCGGCACGCTGCGCCAGATCAGCGCGGCACTGCACCTGCCCGCCTACCGGGTGCCCGCGCCCCAAGAGTCGGCCGAACATCTCAGCGCCGGCTACCGGGCTGTCGCGCCGGACCACGATGGCCGCCGAGGTCCCGCGGGGGCGTCGGCGCACGAGCCGCGTCCACCGCAACCCGTGCAGCACACGAAGGTGGTCACCGCCCCGCGTTCCCGTGTCGACTACGGCCCGCCGGACATCTACGACCAGCCGCCACCCGTTCCCCAGACCCACCCCGCGCCGCCGTATTCGCCCTACGCCCATGAACTCAGCCGGTCGCGGCGCACCGTGTGGGTGTGGGTGGCCATCGTCGCGGTCCTGACCCTGTTGGTCGGGATCGGCGGCTGGTGGCTCGGTTTCGGCCGCTATTCGGCGATTCCACCGGTCGCTGGATTGAGCACCGACAAGGCCATCGCCACGCTGCAGGATGCCGGTTTCGAGACCGAGGTCCGGCAGAGAGCGTCGGACACGATCCCCGTGGGCGGCGTGGTCGGCAGCGACCCGTCGGCCGGTTCCAAAGTCACCAAGGGGTCGACGGTCGCGGTCATGGTCTCCAGCGGGAAGCCCAAGGTGCCGGACGTCCAACCCGGTGCCCAAGTGCCGCGGGTCAACCAGTTGATCCGGGATGGCGGGCTGCAGCCGGTCGACGCGGGAGAGGAATCCAGCACCGCACCCAAAGGCACCCTCGCCAGAGTGGAACCGAAGCCGGGGACGGTGCTGCCCCTCGGCGCGCAAGTGAAAGTGTTCCGCAGCAAGGGATCTCAGCCGGTCCGCGTGCCCGACGTCCGTGGCCGTCCCAGCGCGGAGGCGGTGCAGATCCTCACCGCGGCCGGAATCACGGTGCGCGAGAACCGCAATCAGTTCGATCGCGGCGTTGAAGCCGACCATGCCATCGGCACCGACCCCGCCGCCGGAGCGACGATTCAGTCCGGCGACGGCGTCGTATTGCTGGTCTCCAACGCGTTGAAGATGCCGAGTCTGCTCGGTGCCACCGTCGGTGACGCCCGGACCCGGCTGGAGAAGCTGGGTTTGCAGGTCCAGGTCAGTCAGCTCACCCGGTCGGACTCCTCGGTGATCATTTCGCAAACGCCCGCTATCGGCGCGAATGTCGAGCCCGGCAGCACCGTGTCACTGGTCGCGCTCCCCTGACCTCGGCGCACCGGGTACCGGCGGCGCGCCGAAGCTCAGCGCAGCATCTCCGCGACGAGGAAGGCGAGCTCCAGCGATTGCTGGGTGTTCAGCCGGGGATCGCAGGCGGTCTCGTAGCGGCCGGACAAATCCAGATCCGAGATGTCCTGGGCGCCACCGAGGCATTCGGTGACGTCCTCGCCGGTCAATTCGATGTGCATGCCGCCGGGATGCGTGCCGAGCGCGTGGTGCACCTCGAAGAAGCCTTGCACCTCGTCGACGATGCGGTCGAAGTGACGGGTCTTGAACCCGGTGGACGCCTCGTGGGTATTGCCGTGCATCGGGTCGCACTGCCAGATCACCTGGTGGCCGGTGGCCTGCACCTTTTCGATAATGGGCGGCAGGACCTCGCGGACCTTGGTGTTGCCCATGCGGGAGACGATGGTGAGCCGGCCCGGCTCGTTGTTCGGGTCCAGCCGCTCGACGTATTCCATGGCCTGCTCGGGCGTGGTGGACGGACCGATCTTCAGGCCGATCGGGTTGGCGACCAGCTCCGCGAACGCGATATGCGCGCCGTCGAGCTGGCGGGTGCGCTCGCCGATCCAGAGGAAGTGCGCGGACAGGTCGTAGAGCACCGGCTCACCGATCGCGTTTTCGCTCAGCCGAAGCATCGCCCGCTCGTAGTCCAGCACCAGCGCCTCGTGACTGGCGTAGATCCGCGCTGATTTGAGACCCGGGTCGTTGACCCGGCACGCTGTCATGAACGCGAGGCCGCGGTCGATCTCCTCGGCCAGCGCCTCGTATCGGGCTCCCGCCGGCGACTTGGCGACGAAGTCGCGGTTCCAGTCGTGCACCTTGTGCAGGTCGGCCATGCCCGCGCCGGTCAACGCCCGCACCAGGTTCATCGCGGCACTGGCATTGGCGTAGGCGCGGACCAGCCGCGACGGGTCGTGTTCGCGCTGCGCCGCATCGGCCGCCAGTGCGTTCACCATGTCGCCGCGGTAGGACTTGAGGCCGAGCGAATCGAGGTCGGAGGAGCGCGGTTTGGCGTACTGACCCGCGATGCGCGCCACCTTGACCACCGGCAGGCTCGCGCCATATGTGAGCACGACCGCCATCTGCAGCAACGTGCGGATGTTGCCACGAATGTGCGGCTCGGTGTTGTCGGCGAACGTTTCCGCGCAGTCGCCGCCCTGCAAGAGGAACGCGTCGCCGCGCGCGACCTCGGCCAGCTGCGATCGCAGCTCTTCGACCTCGGCGGGAACGCAGATCGGCGGCACGCTCTCCAACACGGTGCGCATCATGGCCGCCTGCTCCGGATCCCAGGACGGCTGCTGCAGCGCGGTGCGCGCCAGCGCGTCGTCCAGCCGTCTGCGCAGCTCGGCGGGCAGCGGCGGCAGTTCGGGTAGGCGATCGATGGGTACGTCGACGGTCCAGTTCACTCCTTCAGAATACGGACCGGACACCCTGCTGCGATACCCGGTGGCGGGGGTCGAAGGGTTGCACCAAGGTGGCGAAAATCTCCACCATATGGCCCCTTGCGCAGCGGAGCCACCCGCCACCATAAGGTTGCTGGGAACCCATCACCTGCCGTAACGGCACCTGAAGGCCGAGGAGAGACCGATCTCGCTGCGATATTTCTACGACTGCGAATTCATCGAAGATGGAGTGACGATCGATTTGATCTCCATCGGCGTCGTCTGCGAGGACGGCCGGGAGTACTACGCAGTATCCACCGAATTCGATCCAGACCGTGCGGGACCATGGGTGCGCAAATTCGTGCTACCGCAACTGCCGTCGCCGGCGTCACCGCTGTGGCGCAGCCGCGCGCAGATCCGCGACGAGCTGTATGCGTTTCTGGTGCCCCGCCCCAGTGTGCAGCCGGAGCTGTGGGCGTGGGTCGCCGCCTACGACCATGTGGCGCTGTGCCAGCTGTGGGGGTCGATGGTCGACCTTCCCACCGCGCTGCCCCGCTACACCAACGAGCTGCGCCAGCACTGGGCGGCGCACGGTCGTCCCGAGCTTCCGCCGATCCCGCCGGACGCCCATGACGCGCTGGCCGACGCCCGGCACAATCTGGCCAAATTCGACGCCATCGAGGCCGCCCGTCGCGCGGCGCCGCACCTGTAACACCCCCACCCGTGCACGCACGCCGGCCCCCGGGTCCCATCGGACTCGGGGGCTGGCGTGTGGACGCGTCAGTGGCTGTGGTTGCCGTTCGCCGCCTCCTGAGCCCGCTGCAGCACCTTCAACTGCTTGTGCTCTTCCGCGTGCTCGATCTCGAAGTGCTTGTCGCTTTCCGCCTGCGGGTCCGCACGGAGGAAGCTGCCGGTGCCCGGCCTGCCAGCGGAGCCCAGCTTGTTCATCTTCTTCGGGACCGGGGCACCCTGGTACTCCAGCGGAATCGGGTGACCGTGGTCATCGACCGGCCCCAGCGGCTGGTGCACCTCGATGTACTCGCCGTGCGGCAGACGCTTGATCACACCGGTCTCGATGCCGTGCTCGAGCACCGCGCGATCGCTGCGCTGCAGGCCGATGCAGAACCGGTAGGTGAGGTAATAGGCGATCGGCGGCGCGATGAGCACTCCGATGCGGCCGATCCAAGTGGTGGCGTTGAGGGAGATATCGAACTTCAACGCGATGATGTCGTTGTTGCACGACAGGGTGAGCACCACGTAGAACGCGATCGCCATCGCACCGATCGCGGTGCGGACCGGCACATCGCGCGGCCGCTGCAGCAGGTTGTGGTGCGCGACCGTATCGCCGGTGAGGCGCTTCTCGATCCACGGGTAGGCGATCAGCATTCCGAACACCGCGCCCATCACCAGCATGACCCAGAACGGGGCCGGGATGGTGTAGCGATCGAACAGATAGATCTCCCATGGCGGCAACAGGCGAAGGAACCCATCGGTCCACATCATGTAGAAGTCCGGCTGCGAGCCGGCTGACACCTGCGAGGGGTTGTAGGGCCCCAGATTCCAGATCGGGTTGATCTGGAACACGCCGGAAATGATCGCGACGATACCGAGGGTGAAGGCGAAGAACGCGCCCTGATCCGCCGCGAACACCGGCAAGATCCGCGCGCCGACCACGTTGTTCTCGGTGCGGGCCGGCCCGGGGAACTGGGTGTGCTTCTGGTACCACACCAGCGCGATGTGCGCGGCGATCAACGCCAGGATGATGCCCGGGAACAGCAGCACATGCGCGATGTACAGACGCGGGATGATGATCTCACCTGGGAAATCGCCACCGAACATCAGCCAGTGCAGCCACGTGCCGATGATCGGGATACCCATCACGAGTCCGCCGAACGCGGCCCGCAGACCGGTGCCCGAGAGCAGGTCATCCGGCAGCGAGTAGCCGAAGAACCCCTCGAACATCGCCAGGATCAGCAGCAGCGAACCGATGACCCAGTTCGCTTCCCGTGGTTTGCGGAAGGCGCCGGTGAAGAAGATCCGGAACAGATGCACGATGATCGACGCCGCGAACAGCAACGCCGCCCAGTGATGCACCTGCCGGACGAACAGACCACCGCGCACCTCGAACGAGATGTTCAGCGCCGTCTCGTACGCCCGTGACATCGTCACACCGCGCAGGGGCTGGTAGGACCCGTTGTAGACGACCTCCGTCATCGAAGGGTCGAAGAACAATGTCAGATACACACCCGACAGCAGCAGGATGATGAAGCTGTAGAGCGCGATCTCACCGAGCAGGAACGACCAATGCGTCGGGAAGACCTTGTTGATCGACCGCTTCAGAAACGCGGCGGCCCGATACCGCTCGTCCGCCCCATGGGCTTGGGCTGCGACAGAAGGACTCATGAACGGCGCTCCCAGTAGGCCGGGCCGAGCGGCTCGATGAAGTCGCCGTTGGCGACCAGGAAGCCCTCAGCGTTGACGGTGATCGGCAGCTGCGGCAGCGCGCGAGCGGCGGGACCGAAGACCGGCTTGCCCCATTCGGTCGCCGAGAACTGCGACTGGTGGCAGGGGCACAGGATCCGGTTGGTCTGCTGCTCGAACAGTGACGTCGGGCAGCCGAGGTGGGTGCAGATCTTCGAATAGGCGAAGTAGTCGCCGTAGTTGAAGCTCTCCTGGCCCTTGCGCTTGATCGCCTTCTGCGCGTCCTCGGTGCGCAGGCGGATCAGCATGACAGCGTTGCGGACACCGCGCAGTGACGCCAGCGTGGCGTGTTCGTCGCCGCGCCACTTCTCCTTCCACGGGAACACGGTTTCCATGCCCCCCGCGTCCAGATCTTCCGGACGCACCAGCACGACATCCTCCGGGCGACCGGTGTCGCGGCGGATGTAGATGGTTTCGCCCGGGTAATCCGGGGTCCAGCCGGAGACCCACAGCGGCGACTTGTCGCCCTTGGCCCACGGGTTCTTGATCATGCCGCCGACGAAGACCAGCAGCGCGCCGATACCGAGTACGCCGACGCCGGCGCCCGCGGTGCGGGTGAGCATCTTGCGGCGACCGAGGGTGGAGGTCTCCAGCGCGTCCTGCAGCTCGGCCACCAGGGTGCGGCGCTCCACCTCCGGCGAGGGACCGTCGTGCCGCGTCTGGATGGACAGCTCAGCGGGGATGAACAGCTTGCGGATCAACACCACCGCCACGCCGATGACCAGGACGGAGATGCCGAGGGTCAGACCGATCAGCGGGGTGAACAGCGAGTAGACGCCGTGGCCCTCCTCTTCCTTGCCCTTGAATTCCCAGGGCCAGAACAGGAACACGCCGACCAGTGCGGCGGCCGCGATGCCGGACACCGCGAACCAGAAGGTCACCGCGCGCTCGGCCCGCTTCTCCGCGCGGGTGCCCGGGATCGGGAAACGTTCGCGACGGTAGGCGACGTCCACGTCGTCACGCGCGGTACCCAGCTCGACCAGCTCATCGTGCGACATCGCGTCGAGTTCCGCCTCGGTCGGCTCCGCCAGGGTGGCGTGCGCCGACTGGTCGTTCGACGGTTGCGCGTCGTGGCCCTCATCCGCCCGACCCATGTCGTCTCGCTCCTTATCCCTCATGACCTGTGTCCTTTCGGCATGACCGGGCGCCTGCCGTGGTCACGTAAGCTACCGCCGCCGGGCGCGCAACGGTCATGACCGGGATCCGATCCACAACGCGGCGCCGACCGTGAGCGTGATGCCGACCACCCAGATGGCCAGGCCCTCGGTCGCGGGACCGAACCCGCCGAGATCCCAGCCGCCCGGGCTCTTCTCCTCGGTCGCGTTCTTGACGTAGGCGATGATGTCGCGCTTCTCCTCCGGGCTCAGCTGACGGTCGGAGAACTTCGGCATGTTCTGCGGACCGGTGAGCATCGCCGCCAAGATCTGCTGCTCGCTGGCGGGCTCCAGCGGGGGCGCGAACTTACCGGAGGACAGCGCACCGCCGCGTCCGGTGAAGTTGTGGCAGGACGCGCAGTTCATCCGGAACAGCTCCGAACCGCGAGCGGTGTCGCCACCGCGCAGCGACTCCTGAGCGATCTCGCCGTTGGCGTCGCGGACCACCGTGGGACCGCCACCGTTGGCCGCCACGTAGGCACTCAGCGCGTCGGTCTGATGCGCGTCGAACTTCGGCGGCTTGCGCTGCGCCTGGGCCTCGTTGCGGGCCATCGGCATGCGGCCGGAGGATACCTGGAAGTAGACAGCGGCCTCGCCGACGCCGATCAGGCTCGGGCCACGGTCGGTCACACCCTGCAGGTTCGCGCCGTGGCAGGTGATGCAGGACGTGTCGTAGAGCTGCTGGCCCTCGCGGATCAGCGCGGACTGGTCCTCGTGCGCGGTCGCGCGCTGGGGGTCCGGCGTCAGCGCCGACGCCAGGAAGCCTGCTCCGACGAGGCCCACCAGCAGCACAAGCCCGCCCGCGATGCGACGGCGAACGCGGCGCTGCCTGCGCGTCCTGCTGGCCTCGCCGTTCCCGGGGCTCGCGGGCTCTGGCGCTGACGGGGGAGATGAACTCATCTGTGTCCCTTTGGAGTAGACGGAACCGACTTGTGCAAAAGATCTGGGGTCGTGCCGCGTCTGCTGCGCGGCGCGGCAGCCACGCTCAGCGGACGAAGTAGATCGTGGCGAACAACCCGATCCACACGATGTCGACGAAGTGCCAGTAGTAGGAGACTACGATCGCTGCGGTGGCCTGCGCGGGGGTGAACTTGCTCACCTTGGTGCGGACCAGCAGGAAGACGAACGCGATCAGACCGCCGATGACGTGCAGTCCGTGGAAGCCGGTGGTGATGTAGAACACCGAGCCGTAGGCGCTACTGGAGATCGACGTGCCCTCGTGGACCAGGTTCATGTACTCATAGCCCTGGCCGCTGACGAAGAACGCGCCCATCACGAGGGTGATGACATACCAGCGGCGCAGGCCGAAGACGTCGCCCTTCTCCGCGGCGAAGACGCCCATCTGGCAGGTGAACGAGGACGCGACCAGCACGGCCGTGACCGGCACGGCGAGCTTCAGGTTCAGCTCGGTCGGTTCCGGCGGCCAGGTTGCCGCCTGGGCGCGCGCGACGAAGTACATCGCGAACAGGCCGGCGAAGAACATCAGTTCGCTGGACAGCCAGATGATGGTACCGACGCTGACCATGTTGGGCCGGTTCAGCGAATGCACACGCTGGGTAATGGCCGATCCTGGGGTCCCTACTGCGGTCGTCACGGGGGTAAGTATGACTCGTCGTAGTACGACAGCGGCAGCCGGGTACGAAACTTGTTCTCCGCGTCGGAGAACACGGGGTCGGAAAACCCGGGGAAGGACAGGCCTCGACCAGCCGCGGACACAGGGGACGCGGTATTCGCGGACGTCGAACCGACCGCTGCCAGCGTGCCAGGCCAGGGTAAGGAGAAGCTGAGATGGACGCGTGTGTTCGATTCGCTCGGTCTCGCTACGCTCGAAACCAGTGGTGGGCCTAGGCTGCTTGCGGACAAACTGGTGGGCAAACCAGTGTGACGGGAGAGGTGTGGAATGAGCGTGCGCAGCTGGCCCCAGGTGCTCGGAACCCTCGCCGACGGTGGCGACCTGGCCGCGGACGACACGGCGTGGGCGATGAACGAGATCATGTCCGACAACGCCACCCCCGCGCAGATCGCCGCGTTCGGCATCGCCATGAAGATCAAGGGCCCCACCTCCGCCGAACTGACCGGACTGGCCACGGGCATGCTCGACCACGCCCGGCTGGTGGCGATCGACGGCGACGCGGTGGACATCGTCGGCACCGGTGGCGACCGTTCCGGCTCGGTGAACATCTCCACCATGTCCTCGGTCGTGGTAGCCGCAGCCGGGGTCCCGGTCGTCAAACACGGCAACCGCGCCGCGTCGTCCAAGAGCGGCGGCGCCGATGTGCTGGAGGCGCTCGGCGTCAAGCTCGCGATCGGTCCCGAGTCGGTGGCCCGCTGTGTCCGCGAAGTCGGTATCGGTTTCTGTTTCGCGGCCTACTTCCATCCCGCGCTGCGGTATGCGGGAGCGGCGCGTCGTCAGATCGGTATTCCCACCGTCTTCAATGTGCTCGGGCCGTTGACGAACCCGGCGCAGCCGCGTGCGGGACTGGTGGGGTGCGCGTTCCCCGATCTGCTCCCGGTGATCGCCGGCGTGTTCGCCGAACGCGGCTCCAGCGTGCTGGTGGTGCGCGGCGACGACGGCTTGGACGAGATCACCACATCGGACACCACCACTGCGTGGGTCGTCACCGGCGGGCGTATGCGCCAGGTGACCATCGACCCCACCCGCATCGGGATCCCGCGGGTGGAACTGGACGCGCTGCGCGGCGGCGACGCCGAGGTCAACGCGGGCGTGGTCCGCGAGGTGTTCGCCGGTCGCGGCACCGCGGTGCGTGACGCGGTGGTGCTGAATTCGGCCGCCGCGATCGTGGCCTACGACTGGTCGCGGGGCACGGCCGATCCCGATGCGGACCTGCACGACGCACTGGCAGCGGGCGTCGAGCGCGCCGCTGAGGCGATCGACACCGGCAACGCGGCCGGGTTGTTGGAGCGCTGGGCGAAGCTCACGCAGACGCTCGGCGAAATCTGACCGTCACCACGGCGGCACGCCGCCGCTCATCGCTTGCCCCGGTCGCCGAGCGCACCGCGCCACCTCAGGAGGCGGCGGGATCGTGACCACGACCCGAACGTGGGGTCCTCGTCCGGCCCGTTGCACGGGCTACTCCCCCAGTGAGAAGCCCGCCTCCACCTCGGCACGCGAGTACGACTTGAACGCGATGTGCGTGGTGGTGCGGATGACACCGGAGATCTTGTCGATCCGGCCGGTCACCACCTCGGCGATCTGCTCGTGATCGCGCACCCGCACGATCGCGATCAAGTCCACGTCGCCCGCGCAGGAGTAGACCTCGGCGACACCCTCGGTGTCCGCCACCGCCTGCGCGGTCTCGGGGATACGGCCGTTGTCGGCGTGAATCAAGACGATCGCGGTAATCATGATGCTCAGCCTAAGCGGTCGAGGTATGCCTGGTCGGCCGGTCGGGCCTGCGCCGCCGCGCCGGCCTGCGCCGCCCAGCCCAGCCACCGTGCCGCGCCGTAGATCGGCTCGCGATATCCCTCGGTCGTCCGCACGATCCGGACTCCGGGTCGCTCCAGCCAGCGCACCACCAAGGCGACTTCTTCCGGCGCGGCGCCGCGCAGTGGCGCAGCGTCCGCGAGCCCGTGCTCGGAGTGCACGGAAATACCTGCGGGAACCACCGTTTCGGCGGCGGCGGCGAGCTGTTCGACGATCGGCATCGGCGGCACTGCGCGCGGCGCGGTGCCGGCACCGGCGAGGCGACCGTATCGGATGACCGCGAACTCCCAACCGCCGTTGCCGTCGGGATGCGCGGCGATCAGCTCGGCGATTCGTGCCACGGCGGCGAGTCGCTGTGTGCGGCGCAGCGCACGCACCACCATGGCGGTGCGATCACGCCACCGCGCCGCGGCCTCGAAATGCTCGGCGCGGGAGTGTGTTTCGATTCGATCGAACATGGCCCGCAGCGGCGCGTCGGAACGTCCCGCGAACAGTGCGCGCACGAGCGCAGGAGCAGGCGCGTAGTCCGCGGTCCGCAGCGATCTCCCGTCCGCGCCCGCTGGGCACCCGCCCACGATCGCGGGCGGGCAGTGGTGGACCGCATCCCGGGGCAGTCGCGTGGTGCAGCTGCGCAGACCCGTGCACTCGGCGATGATCGCGCCCAGTTCCGCGGCGTCGTTGCGGGAGTTGAACGGCCCCAGCGCGTCCCGGGCCGGTTCGCGCACCACGGCGAAGCGTGGGAACGGCTCGTCGGTCAGCGTGAGCCACCATGCCCGCTTCGGATACTTCGACCGCCGGTTGTACGGCGGGGTATGCGCCACCAGCAGCCGCAGTTCCCGCACTCCCGCCTCGAGCCCGTGCGCACACACCACATGGTCGACCCGGATCGCCAGCGACACCATCTCTTTCATCCGGCCTCTGGTCTCCGAACCGGTGAAGTAGGTGCGGACGCGGCGGCGCAAGTTCACGGCTGTCCCTATATAGAGGACTGCATCCGAGGGACCGCGGAACAGATATACCCCGGGGGCGGTGGGCAGGTCGGCGGCGAGGAAGCGCTTCGAGCGCTGTCGGGGCGTGACGTCGGGCAGGTAGTCGAGCAGCTCGGTGAGGCTGTGCACGCCCTGGTTGCCGACGCGGCCGATCAGCGCGTGCAGCACGTCGACCGTCGCGCGGGCGTCCGGTAGCGCACGATGGGTCGGCACAGTGGCGGCGCCGAGCAGACGGGCCAGCGAGCTCAGCCGCACCGAGGGCGCTTCGTCGCGTCCGAGCACGCGGCGAGCGAGTTTCACCGTGCACAGCACCTGCGCTGGGGGCCATGGTGTGTCGCACTGCGCCGCGGCGGCTCGCAGGAACGCGATGTCGAACCGGGCGTTGTGCGCGACGAGCACCGCGCCGGCGGCGAATTCGAGGAACCCGGGCAGCACCGCCTCGATCCGCGGCGCGGCGGCGACCATCGCGGTGGTGATCCCCGTGACGTGCACGACCGCGGGTGGCACGGCGCGCCCCGGATCGACCAGTGTCGCGAACTCACCGAGCACCTCTCCGCCACGCACCTTGACCGCGCCGATCTCGGTGATGCCATCGGCTCCGGGGCTGGTCCCCGTGGTCTCCAGGTCGACCACTACGAAAGTGGTCTCGTACAGCGGGGCGTCGAGTTCGTCGAAGGCCAGTTGCTGAGCGGCGGTCACACGCGGCGCTGGGTCGGACACGGCGTGCAGCGTAGGGCCACGGTCCGACAGGAAACGGGTGTGCGGGACGGTGCGAAATGTCTGAATAACACCAAGGGGATTCGATGGTCATATCCGGGAAATGATCTAGAAATGTCGAAAAGTGACTCAGATCACAAACAAGACAAAACGGTATCAAACCCGGAGCCGCGTCACATGACACGGGATCGGGCGCCGCCGAGTAGTCGGCCGCCTCGAGCGCAAGGGCGCGCGACGAGATGGTCATACCCGGATCTACATCAGATTTACTAGATCTACCTGGGAAAACCCATATCAGCGCGGGATGGCTCCGAGGCGGCCCCCAACCACGTCGCGACATCCACGGAATCACCATTTCGGCGTCGTTATATTTTCGTGATTATCTGGGATATATCTCACATCTATTCGGCCGCCAATTCTGCGATTAGCAGCTTTTCCCATTCCGCAGGCTTTACAAATCACCGTGATGTGTTCGTAATCTTTTCGAGACCTCACGGAGTCCGACGAAGTCCGCGGCACCACCGGGTGCGGCGTCGTGAGGCAGATTGGGAGTACCGCATCATGACGACCAACGCCGTCAAGCGTCAGGCCCAGCGCGCAGTCGCCGCCGGAGCCATCGGCGCAGCCACCCTCGGCGCGTTCCTGCTGCCGGCCGCCCCCGCCTCAGCCCAGCCGCTGACCATCCCCGGCGTGGGAACCATCGAGGTTCCGAACGAGGTCCCCATCCCTCAGGGCGTCCCCGGCCTCGAACTGCCCGGACCGGCTCCGCTACCCTTCGTCGCCCCCAAGCCCGCCGGCGAGATCGCTCTGGACGCCGCGCTGAGCAAGGTCGGCGCCCCCTATGTCTACGGCGCCGCCGGCCCCAACGCATTCGACTGCTCCGGCCTGGTCCAGTGGTCCTATCGACAGGCGGGCGTCGAGGTACCGCGCACCAGCGGCGCGCAACTCGCCGCGGGCACCCCGGTGTCGCTGAACGATCTGCGGCCGGGCGACGTGATCTCGTTCTACGGCGGCGGCCACTCCGGCTTGTACGCCGGTGACGGCAACATCGTGCACGCGTCCACCTCCGGCACGCCGGTGGGGGTGGCGCCGATGTCCTCCATGCCGATCGCAGGCGCGCGCCGCTTCTGAGAAGCCGCTGGTCGGGCCCCGCATCGTGGCCCGATCGCGGGGCGGGCGATGTGATCGTTTCGTTCTCTACTGGACATCGACGCAGACCGTTCCGTAACCTAACCGAGACCTTCTGCTGAGTACCCGGGGTTCGCATCGGGCAAACCTCCGGGTTCGGCGAAGGCCTTTGCGTCGGTTTCACGAGAGAGATCGCTTCACGAGAACGGGGCACCGCGGGCTGTGGCTGAATATCATCGAACGACGCGATATCACCGAAGGACGCGCACGAAACGTCTGGTGGGAGCGACGCTCGCAGCCGGAATCCTCACCGCGGGCCTGTGCGGCGGTGGTCCGGCCGGAGCCGATCCGGTCGCGCTGCCCGCGACAGCCACCGAGGCGGTGCAGCGGATGATCGACCTCTCCCGCCAGTCCGAGCAGCTCAACCAGCGCGCGCTGGACGCGGAGACCGAATTGGACGCCAAGCTCGTCGTCCAGCGTGACGCGGATGCCAAACTCGCCGCCACCACCGACCTGGTCAACCGCGCCCGCGACGAGGTGCGCCGGTACCAGCCGGTCATCGACCGCACCGCGATCGCCGCTTATCAGGGCGCGCGCACCAACCGCCTGTTCGCCGTGCTGGTCAGCGACTCACCGCAGCAACTGCTCGACCAGATGTCCACACTGGACGTGGTCACCGCACAGACGGCGGCCCAGCTCGATCGATACAAGAAGGCCACCGACGCCGCGGCCGCGGCCGATACGACAGCCCGCGTCGCTGCCGATGCCGCACGCTCGGCCGCCGCGAAGGCCGACGACGTGCGCAGCGATCTGGAAAAGAAGCGTGGTGACCTCGGCAACGCCATTGCCCAGGTGGTGCAGGCATGGAGCGCGCTATCGGCCACGGATAAGTCGGCGCTGGCGGGCTCGGCGTTCCCCTCCGGCTACGACCGCGACGCCCTGCTGCAGGGCCTCGTCCCGGGTAGCGGCACCAGCGCGCTGGCCGCCGGGCTCACCCGTGTCGGCGATCCTTATGTCTGGGGCGCCACCGGCCCGAACCAGTTCGACTGCTCCGGCCTGGTCCAATGGGCGTTCAAACAGGTCGGCAAGTCCGTTCCGCGCACCAGTTCCCAGCAGGCCGCCTACGGCACACCCGTCGCCAAGCAAGACATGCTGCCCGGCGACGTCGTCTTCTTCTACTCCGACGCCTCACATGTCGGCATCTACGCGGGCAACGGACTGATGTTGCACGCCTCCACATTCGGCGTCCCCGTCGCGGTCGCGCCCCTCGGCTCGACACCGTTCCACTCGGCTCGGCGATACTAGGCGCCGTGAGCGAGCGCCGGCGAGCGAACCGAAAGCGCAGCGCGCGCACGACGAAGCCGAGCGCCCAGCCGGACGCAGTCGTGCGCGAGTGCCGGCGAGCGAACCGACGACACAGGGCGCAGTCGTGAGCGGCCCCGGTGGTCGATACAACGCACCGCGGACCGCCCGCCCAGAGGCTCTCATCTGCGGCATGGCCCCCGACGAGGCACGTCTATGACCGCTATTCGGATGACTGCTATTCGGAGGTTGCGCGACTGGTGGTCGGCGCGGCGTCGGTTCGAGTTCTGTCTCACCATCGCCATGGTTGTCGTGCTGACCGGCGTGTGTGTCGCCCTGCTCATGCTGCCCAACTCGGCACTGCCGACAATGCGCGCATCCCAACCCGGTACGACCAATGTGACCAGCCAGGATGTCATGAGCCAGGCCGCGGCCGACGATCCCCGGCTGGCCGAGGTTCGGCGCATCATCGAACCCTTCGGACCGATCGTCGCCCGCCGGGTGCCGACCGGTGCCGGACGGCAGTCCCTGGTCGTCGGTCATCCCACTCAACAGGCCGATGTCGACATCCTGGAGCGTGAACTCGCCGCCGCTACCGTCGCGGTGACCGACGTATGGGGCACCGGCTGGGCGCAGTCGGCGCTGGTGGTCGTAGCCTCTTCCCCGTCCGAATTCGCGGCCCTGCTGCACTCGGGCACCCTCATGCCCGCCGAGGTCGCCGCCGCGTCGGTCGCCGACCCGTTCCCGTTCGGCTCCCAACCCACCGGCCAGCGGGTGGTCTTCGGGCCCGACGCGGGCCGCCGCCTCGATCCCGCGGGAATGGCCACCTTGCTGCGGCACGAACTCACCCACGTGGCAGCCCGCGCCGACACCGTCGACAACGCACCGCTGTGGATGCTGGAGGGCTTCGCCGACTACACCGCCAACCAGGGACCGGGCCGTCGCTTCGCCGTTGTCGCGCCCACCCTCACCGCCAGGATCCACGCGGGCGACATCCCCGAAAACTTCCCCACCGACGCCGAATTCTCCGGCCCGAGCGCCGCACTTGCCTACGAAAAGGCCTGGTCCATCTGCGCTTTCGCCGCCGAGAAGTACGACCGCCCGCACCTCGTCCAGCTCTACCACCACATCGCGGCGGCCGAACAGAACCCCACCACCGAAGACCGCGCCCTGCGCGAAGTCCTCGGCACGAGCCGCGCCGACTTCATCGCCGACTGGCGCTCGTGGCTCACCACCCGGACAACCTGACACCGCGTCCCCGATAGCACCCGCACCCTCCGGATGCCCGCAGTCACTCCGGCGCGCCAGCACACCAGCCGACCCCGCTTCCGAGCGAACTGCTCAGGGGCGCGACGCGCTCGACCGTGACACAACCCGCCGCCACTCCGGCAACCAGGCTCCCCGGCAAACATCAAGGCAGCGCGATTTCCCGCACTCGAGATTGCTCGGCCCAACTCCCCCTTCCGAGCGAAGCGAGATCCTGCACACAACTGTTCGCGGCCCGGCTCGCCGTCGGGGGCCGCGAACCCGCAGCGCCGCGGGGGCTGCGAATCGAACACAGTATTTTGTTCCGCATGGCCCGAACTTTGCTGGTTACCAATGATTTCCCGCCACGGCCGGGCGGTATCCAGTCGTATCTGCAGGCGTTGGCCGGTCAGCTACCGCCCGATGACCTGGTGGTCTATGCGCCGCGCTGGCGCGGGGACAGCCATCTGAAGTTCGATGCCAAACAGAATTTCCAGGTGGTTCGCCATCCCACCACGCTGATGTTGCCGACCCCGCTCGTGCTGCGCCGCGCCGCGCGCCTGCTGCGCAGCGAGCAGTGCGATGCGGTGTGGTTCGGCGCCGCGGCGCCGCTGGCACTCATGTCGTCGCCGCTGCGCCGCGCGGGCGCGGAGCGCATTCTGGCCAGTACGCACGGCCACGAGGTCGGCTGGTCGATGCTGCCCGGCGCCAGGCAGTCGCTGCGCGTCATCGGTGAGCGCACCGACGTGGTCACCTATGTCAGCCGCTATACCCGACGCCGGTTCGCGTCCGCGTTCGGGCCGAACGCGGCGCTGGAGTATCTGCCGCCCGGCGTGGACTCCGAGGTTTTCCGCCCCGATCCGGCGGCGCGGGAGCAGCTGCGCGACCGTTACGGTCTCGGCGATCGCCCGACCATTCTGTGCCTGTCCCGGCTGGTTCCGCGCAAGGGGCAGGACGCGCTGATTCTCGCGATGCGCGATATCCGGGAGCGGGTCGATGGGGCGGTGCTGGTGATCGCGGGCGGCGGCCCGTTCGAGGACAAGCTGCGCGCGCTGGCGGTTGCCGCGGGCGTCACCGATGACGTGGTCTTCACCGGGCGCGTCCCATCGGGTGAGCTGGCCGCGCATCACACGGTGGCCGACGTCTTCGCGATGCCGTGTCGCACCAGGGGCGCGGGTCTGGACGTGGAAGGCTTGGGGATCGTCTACCTGGAGGCGTCCGCGTCCGGTGTTCCGGTGGTGGCCGGTAGGTCCGGCGGCGCACCGGAAACCGTCATCGAAGGCAAGACCGGTCATGTGGTGGACGGCCGTTCCGTGCAACAGATCGCGGATGCCTTGGTAGCGATCCTGTCCGACCGGGATGCCGCCGCGCGGATGGGCGCGGCGGGGCGCGCGTTCGTCGAGCAGCAGTGGCGCTGGGACAGCCTGGGCGCACGCCTGCGACAGCTGCTGCGGTGATCCACGCCGCATCTACTACGCTCAGCGGAGTGAGCAGTATCCAGGTCGCAGATCAGACGTTCGTCGCCGCCTCGGGGGCCGCCGTCGCCGAGCTGCTGGCGGGACCGAACAATTGGCGCCGCTGGTGGCCGGACCTGGTCCTGCAGGTCCGGGAGGATCGGGGTGAGAAGGGGATCCGCTGGTCGGTGACCGGCGCGCTGACCGGAACAATGGAAGTGTGGCTGCAGCCCTCCCTCGACGGGGTGATCCTGCACTATTTCCTGCACGCCGAGCAGCCCGCGCTGCCCGCGGGCAAGCTCGCCGCGGCCAGCCGGGCACGCCGGGTCGGGGGCAAGAACATGTCGTTCGAAGTGAAGTCCCGGCTGGAGGCGGGTCGCCCGGCCGGTGTGGCGCCCCCGCACCGGTCCTGACGTCCCAGCACCGACGCTGAAAGGAAGCGCTGTCCGCATGACCGACCGGACCCAGAGATCGATCATCATCGAGGCTCCGTCGCAGCAGGTGATGGCCGTCATCGCCGACCTGGAGTCGTACCCGGAGTGGGTGGCGGCGGCGAAATCGGTCGAGGTGCTCCGGAAGCGGCCCGACGGCCTCGCCGAGACCGCACGATTCGTGCTGGACACCGGGGTGGTGAAGGACACCTATGTGCTGTCCTACGACTGGCGGGCCGATCGCATGGCGGTCAGCTGGACGCTGCTCAGCGGAGAACTGCAGAAAGCGCAGCACGGCACCTACGAGCTGAACGATCTCCCGGATGACAACACCGAGGTCGTCTACACGCTGACGGTCGATTTGAACATCCCGATGATCGGCATGTTCAAGCGCAAGGCCGAGAAGGTGATCACCGATACCGCGCTGAAGGAACTGAAGAAACGGGTCGAAGGCTGACCGCGCAGCCGACCCGGGTCGAACTGTTCATCGGCAAGGGCGGGGTAGGCAAGACCACACTCGCGTGCGCGACCGCCATGGCCGAGGCCGGATCGGGCCGCCGGGTGCTGGTCGCCTCGCTCGATCAGGCGCACTCCCTGGGTGACGCGCTGGGTTTTCGTTTCCCGCACGATCCCGGCACCGTGACCGGTATCGCGACGGTGCTGCCCGGTCTGGACGTGATCGAGGTGGATTCGCTGGCGTTGCTCGAGGACCGGTTCCGCGACGTGGTCCGGCTGATCTCGACGGGTCGCGGACATCAGCACGAGGTCGACCTCGCCGCGCTGGACCCGGCGGAGCTGACCGGGCTGCCCGGCGTGCAGGAACTGCTGATGCTGGTCGAGATCGCCCAGTTCGCCGCGGAGCACACCTGGGACCTGATCGTCGTCGACTGCCCACCGTCGGCGGACATGCTGCGCATCGTGACCGCGCCCGACACGCTGCTGGGATATCTGGAGCGGATCTGGCCGCCGCATGTACGGGCGATGAGCGCGATCGGCACCGATCCGCGCCGCGCTGTGCTCGCGGCGACGGTCGAACGGATCGTCAAGGCGGTCACCGAGGTTCGTGATCTGCTGGCCGACCACAGCCGCACCGGTGCGCGGCTGGTGACGGTCGCCGAGCGGGTCGCGGTGGCGGAATCCGAGCGGGTGCGTTCCGCGGCGGCGCTGGTGGGTCTGCGGCTGGACGCCGTTGTGGTGAACAAGGTCCTGCCCGACCTCGCCCCGCCCGCCGGGGCCGAACATCCAGCGGCGCAGTGGTATTCGAACCGGTGCGGCGAACAACAGGATGTGATCGTCGAGTTGCGGCGCAAGATGCCGGGCGTCCCGGTGTTGATCGCGCAGCACACCGGTGCGGAGCCGATCGGGCTGAATTCGCTGGCCGCGTTGTCGGATGCGGTGGACTCGGCGCGCAACACACGCGACGCTGCGCTTAAGCTGAGCGACAATCAGACGGAGGTCGACGCGAGTTCCGGCGAACCGCTGGTTCGACGGGAATCCGGCACCGGGTGGCAATCGGTGTACGCGCTGCGCATGCACCTGCCGGTGGTCGACGCCGCCTCGCTGCGCCTTGGCCGAGTGGAGGACGATTTGATCGTGGGAGCGGACGGTATCCGGCGCCGGGTGCGCCTGGCGCCGGTATTGCGGCGGTGCACGGTCGACAGCGCCGCACTCGATGACGGATACCTGGTGGTCCGTTTCCGGCCGGATCCCGGGGCATGGTCGCCGATGTCCGGAAGCGCCGAATATGACGGGTGATCCGCACCCGCCCGGGGATGACGAGGCCGACAGCCGCGCCACGCACGACGGCATCGCCGAATTCACCGAGGAACTGAAACTGCTGGCCGAAGCGGTGCTGCAGCGCGTCGAGCCGGTGCTGCGGCACGCCGCCGACGGGCAGCGCGAATGGTCCAGTTGCAGCTGGTGCCCGGTGTGCGCGGCCGCGGCGCTGGTGCGCGGTGAGCACCACCAGGTGCTGACCGCGGTCGCCGAGCACGGCACCGCGATCGTCACGGTGCTGCGCGAGGCGCTGGCCGGGATGCCGGTCGAGCCGGTCATGCCGACCGACGCCGATCCGGCAACCGGCACGCCACCTCGGCACGGCCCGCGTGCGGACGCGCGGGACCAGGAGCGCTCCCGCTACGTCGACATTCCGGTGACGATCAAGGTATGACGCATCGGATGGCGGGCGCACGAACGCTGACCGTCGGAATCGACGTCGGCGGCACCAACATTCGCGCCTCCGTGGTCGATGGCGGCGGCGAGGTGCTCGATACCGTCCAGGCGCCGACCCCGCACTCCGCGCGGGCCTTGGAGGAAGCGCTGGACCGGGCCGTGCGCGACCTGTGCGGCAGGCACCCGATCAGCGCGGTGGGCCTGGCCGTCGCCGGATTCATCAACGGCGACCGCTCGGCCGTCCGGTTCGCCCCGCATCTGCCCTGGCAGGATGCGCCGGTCACGCAGCGGCTCACCGAACGCCTCGGGCTGCCGGTGATCCTGGAGCACGACGCCAACGCCGCGATGTGGGCCGAATACCGGTTCGGCGCCGCGGCGGGCGGGCACAACGTGGTGCTCATCGCGATCGGCACCGGCATCGGCGCCGCCCTGCTCATCGACGGCCAGCTGTATCGGGGCACGCATGGCGTGGCCCCGGAACTCGGCCATCTGCAAGTGGTTCCGCAGGGACGGCCCTGCCCGTGCGGCAAGCACGGGTGCTGGGAGCGTTATTGCAGCGGAACGGCGCTGGCCGACACCGCGATCGAGATGCTGGCCACCGATCCGGTGCGATCGGTGCTGGCCAGGGACGTGGCGCGCGATCCAGGGTCGCTGACCGGCCGCCGGGTTGCCGGCGCCGCGCAGGACGGTGACCCGCTCGCGGTTCGGGTGCTGGCCGACTTCGCCCGCTGGCTCGGGCTCGGGCTCGCGTTCGTCAGCGACATCTTCGATCCGGACCTGGTGGTCATCGCGGGCGGGGTCAGCAGTTCGGCGCCACTGTTCTTGGACGAGGCGCGGGAAGAGTACGCGCGCGCGGTCACCGGCGCGGGACACCGGCCCTTGGCCCGGATCCGGACCACCCAGCTCGGCGAGGCGGCGGGCATGATCGGCGCCGCGGACCTGGCCAGGGCCGCGCTGCCCGCCGGCGCGCGCAAGCCCGCGCGAGTGGCACGGACCAACCGTTGACCTGCCCCGGCGAGACTTCGTGGCCTGCGACGACACGCTCAGCATCGCCATCGGTCGGCGCCGGGAACGAAATGTGGTGAGATTAGCCGCTGCGCTTGGATGTGATCTTGCGCCGACGGTAAAGTCGGCACTTGACGCAGTTGCCCGCAACTATCCCGGCTCCGGGGGAAGGACGTCATGTTCTACTGGCTGCTGAAGTTCGTGCTGCTGGGACCATTCATTCATCTGTATAACCGACCTACGGTCGAGGGTGTAGAGAACATTCCGGCACATGGGCCGGCCATCATGGCGGGTAACCATCTCTCCTTCGCCGATTGGCTGTTCGCGCCGCTGCTGAGCCCGCGGCGAATCAACTACCTCGCCAAGGCCGAGTACTTCACCACCCCCGGCATCAAAGGCCGGTTCCAGAAGTTCTTCTTCAGCGCCACTGGCCAATACCCGATCGACCGCCGCGGCGCCGACGCGGCCGAGGACGCCCTGCACGCCGCCCGCAAGCTCCTCGATCAGGGCCGCCTGGTCGGTCTCTACCCGGAGGGCACCCGCTCCCCCGACGGCCGCCTGTACAAGGGCAAAACCGGCCTGGCGCGCCTGGCGCTGGAGACCGGCGTCCCCGTCATCCCGGTCGCCGTCATCGGCACCGACGCTGTTTCCCCACCCGGACCATTCCGCTGGCGCCGCAGGAAGGTCTCGGTGAAGTTCGGTGAGCCGATCGACTTCTCCCGCTACGACGGCATGGGCGGCAACCGCTTCGTCGAACGCTCCGTCACCGACGAGGTCATGTACGAGCTGATGCAGCTCACCGGCCAGGAGTACGTCGACGTCTACGCCCACAGCCTCAAGCAGGGGGTTCCGAACGGCAGCCGACCGGAGGCCGCGCGCATCCCCGACACCGCGGCAGGCTGACCCGAACCCACTACGGCCCGAACCCACTACGGCCCGAACCCACTGCGCCCTGAGACCGCCTGGCCTCGGGGCCGTTTCATATCTCGGCTCCGCTCACTCGAGCCGCACAGCGCCGCCGATAGTGAGGTGAGGTTTCGCACAGCGCAAGAAAACGCCAAGGTTTTTCTCGAGTGAGCCGGGGAGACTGCAGGGCATGTTCAAGAAGTTGTTGGCGGCCGCCGGAGTCGGCGGGGCCGAGGTAGAGACGGAGTTGTTCACACCGGGCGTGCAGCCTGGCGGCACGGTCGAGGGCATGGTCCGGTTGCGGGGTGGGCAGGTCGCGCAGGAGATCGCCTCGGTGGCCGTCGAATTCGTGACGAGGGCGGAACAGGAGTACGAGGATCACGAGGGTGTGCGCGATATAGCTTTCGGCCGAACAGGGGTATACGGCTCGCTGCACCTGTCCGCGGGCGCGATGCTGGAGTTTCGTTTCGCGGCCCGCGCGCCGATGGAAACACCGATCACTTTCTACAACGGCAGGCATCTGCCCGGCACGGTGGTCGCGCTGCGCACGATCGTGGCGATCCAGGACGCGGTGGACGCGGCCGACACCGACCCGATCGGCGTCGGCGCGCTGCCCGCCCAGCACGTGCTGCTGGAGGCGGTGGAGCGCTTGGGATTCCACCTGCGCAGCGCGGACGTGGAGGCGGGGCGGGTGCACAACACGCCGCAGAGGCTGCCGTTCTATCAGGAGATCGAATTCGCGGGTTCGCCGCGCTACCCACGCCTGAACCAGCTCGAGGTGACATTCGTTCCGACCGAGAGCGGCATGAGCGTGGTACTGGAGGCGGACAAGCGCGGCGGATGGATCTCCGAGGGGCGCGACGTCTTCGATGCGCTGTGGGTGGACTACCAGCATCTGGGCGGCGTGGACTGGGCGGGCGAACTGCACCACCGCCTCGAACGGTTGGCGCACTGAGCGAACGCGCACCGAGCGGGCCTGGCGCAGAAGCCCTTTCGCGCGTGGAATCCAGCGGTGAAACGGCGGCTCGCACTGCCGCGACAATCGCCATTCGACGCGCTTTGATGCGTGCGATCCACAACACTCAGCTACCAGCGGCTCGTCCTGGACGTCCTGCGGCGGTGGCCGAGAAGAGTGGCTGTTGGCCGTACAGACCGCGCCTGTTTACATGGCGTTGAGATGGCTGCGCCAGGGTTGCTGCATGAGCGGTTCGGAATTCGGCATCTCCCGGCGCACCATACTGCGCGCCTCCGCCCTCGGACTCGTCGCCGCGCCCGCGCTGGTCGCGTGCTCGCCGAGCGGCCCCGGCCTGGTTCGTCCGCGCCCGGTGCTCACGCACGGCGTCGCGGTGGGCGACCCACGCACCGACGGCGCCCTGATCTGGGCGCGCGCCGACCGGCCGGCCACGCTGATCGTCGAGACCGCCGCCACCGAAGCATTCAGCGACGCCAAGCGGTTTACCGGGCCGCTGCTCACACCGGATGCCGACGGCACCGGACGGGTGCGGATCAACGGCCTGCCCGCGGGTCAGCAGGTGCACTATCGGGTGACGCTGCAGAGCGAGGACGGCGCCACCTCCGAGCCTGTCACCGGCGTCTTCCGCACCGTGCCCACCGCCGCGGCGGACATCAAGCTGCAATGGTCGGGTGATGTGGCAGGCCAGGGCTACGGCATCAATCCCGACCTGGGTGGCATGAAGATCTTCGCCACCATGGCCGCTCGCGACCCGCACCTGTTCCTGCACTCCGGTGATTCGATCTACGCCGACGGACCGCTGAAGGAATCGGTCACCCTGCCCGACGGCCGGGTCTGGCGCAATGTCGTGACCGAGGCGAAAAGCGCTGTCGCGCAGACCTTGGAGCAGTTCCGCGGCAACTACGCCTACAACCTGACCGACGAAAACTACCGCCGCTTCAACAGCTCGGTCGCGCAAGTGGTGCAGTGGGACGACCACGAGACGGTGAACAACTGGTACCCGGGCGGTCTGGTCGCCGAGACCAAGGGCTACCGCGAACGCAGCATAGACACCCTGGCCGCCCGTTCCTGGCAGGCCTTCCACGAATGGATGCCGCTGGAACCCCGAGAAGCGGCGGACGGCCGGCTGTATCGCAAAATCGCGTACGGCCCGCTGCTGGACGTCTTCGTGCTGGACATGCGGACGAACAAGGACACCAACGACGCCAACAACGGCCCCAATGGCCACATCCTCGGGGCGGCCCAGACGGCCTGGCTGATCGACGGCCTGCGCGAGTCCAAGGCGACGTGGAAGATCATCGCCAACGACCTGCCGCTGGGCGTGATCGTCCCGGACGGCGAGCAGAAGGACACCAGCGCCTACGAAGGCCCCGCCAACGCCGACCCGGGCGCACCCTCGGGCCGGGAAAGCGAGATCGCCCGGGTGCTGTCGGAGATCAAGGCGAACAAGGTGGCTAACGTCGTGTGGCTCACCGCGGACGTGCACTACACCGCGGCGCACCGCTACTCGCCCGAACGCGCGGCATTCACCGACTTCGACGAGTTCTGGGAGTTCGTCTCCGGTCCGCTCAATGCGGGCGCGTTCGGCCCGAACCAGCTGGATGGCACGTTCGGTCCGGAGGCGGTGTTCGTGCACGCACCCCCGGTCCAGAACAGCTCGCCACTGGACGCATTCCAGCATTTCGGCGAGGTGCGCATCGACGGAAAGTCAAGGGAACTAGCCGTCGACCTGTGCGACGCGAGCGGATCGGTCCTGTTCAGCCAGCGCCTTACGCCCGCAGCGCGGTAGCACCCGATATCGGGCGAGCGTCACGGGCCGCGCTGTGGTTAGCTTTCGTGCCATGAGCACGCCGCACACTGTCTCCAACGCGGAAGAATTCCTTCCGCGCGATACCGCCGATGTCGTTCGCACAGTGCGGGATTCACGGGGGCGAACAGAACGGCTGACCGTGCGCGGCGGCGAACCGGTCGATGCGGGCCTCACGCTACCCGCCCAGCCGACCGTGGTGTCGCTGCGCCGGATGAATCAGGTGCTGGACATCAACCTGGGCAGGCGCACCGTCCGCGTGCAGGCGGGCGCCAAACTCTCCGACATCGACCGCAGGCTCGGCGCGCACGGGCTCGGCCTGCCCATCGTCGGCGACCACCGTGACATCACCGCGGGCGGATTCGCCTCGGTCGGCGGCGTCAGCACCGCCTCGCACAAGTACGGCCTGTTCATCGACCAGGTGGTCGATCTCGAATATGTCGACATCGACGGCCGGATCGGCACCTGCGGGCGCACCCACCACACCGAGCGGTTCCAGCGCATCCTGGGCGGCGGCGGGCGCGCGGGCATCATCACCGCGCTCACCCTGGAGGCTATCGAGGTCGACAAGGACCGCACCTGGCTGACCACCTCCGCTGACCGGTTCCTCGAATTCGATTCGTTCGTCGAGCACGCCCATGCCGAGATCGCTCGGCCGGGCAACACCCAACTCCAGGTCGGCCGCTGGGTCGACACGGCGCCGCTGAAGGTGGCGCGTCCAGTGGGCACCGGCCACGTGCAGCTGGGCACCGTCCGTTTCGGACAGTGGTCGAGTCTGTATCCCACCACGCCCACCAGGGGACTGCGCGCCCGCCGCGAGGTCGGGGCGCGGGCGCGGAAATCGCTGGGCGCCATCGCGTCCGCCGCGCCCGGCAAGGCGGGCATGCCGGTGCGCAACGCGGCCGCCGGCGCGGTGCTGTTCGCGCCGAAGGTGCAGACGCTGCGCGACGCCGAATACCTGGCCGACACCGCCCTCAGCTCGTCCGAGCGCGGTCCGGCCTATCGGGTGGGCATTTTCGCGCCGCTGTCGAGCTACACCTCGGTGTTCTACCGCCTGCACGACCTGTTCGCCGGTCACCGGGAGCGCACGGGCTGCTTCACCGTCATTTCCGCGATGACCTACGGTGTGCGCTCCCGCTACCTGCGCGCGGAATCGGCCGCCCGCGGCCTTCCCCCCGAGGACCATGGCCTGATCACGTTCACCTGCCGCCTGCGTCCCGCCGCCCTGCCGTCGGAACTGCTGCGCGAAGTCATGTCCGGTATCGACGAGATCTGCCGCTCGGAGAACGCGCTGCGCTACGAAGCCGAATAGCGGAAGGCTGATCCTTGTCCCGCACAACGATCACTCGGCCGGTGCGGGCGCGGGTTCGGCCGGAACGGGCGGCCACTGGTCGGGCTTGACGTTCGCCGGTTTGCCGCCGGGCTGCCCGTCCCAAAGCGGAATCGCAGCGACCGATGTGCGCGCAGTCGATTCCCACAGCCGAACCCCAACGGCGGCCCGCTTCGTCCTCGAGTCCGCTGCCCCTATACCAGCTGCGACCCTCACCCGGCCCAGCGCAGGCACATAGCCCTGCAAGTCGTTATTTTCCCAGATCCGCTCGACGATGCAGCTCACTGGCAATGACATCGGAGGAGGCAGGCAAGACTACCGTCTCGGTGTTCTCGACGCTGATGAGATAGCGGCCGTGGGCCGACTGGTCGTCTCGGATATCCAGCCAGCTCACATAGCACGGCGGATGTGGGCGCAGGTCGTGCAGGTAGCGTTCCACCCGCAAGTGTCCCTCCGCGGTGCGGGGCAGACGAAGCAGGGCCCGGATACGTTCTTCAACCGGGGTGTCGCGGTCCGACGATGATCTCCATGAAGTGGGTGGTTCTTCGCCGCGCACGCGGGGTGTGTAACCGATCATCCGGCCCGCGGTGCCAGCCGGTGCGGCGGGCATTGCCGCGGCGACATGCTGCCCGAGGCTCTGCCTCCGCGTGACGACCAGCTTGATATCTCCCCCGAAATCAGCGGTGCTACCCGATCTCTGGAAGAGCACAACGCCAAGACTTCCTACCGCGACCGCAGTCGTGCGGACTCGCTTGTGGGATCGAAGCGAACGGCCGATGCACACGATCCGCAGTTCAGGGTTGGCGAGTGCGCGCAATGGACCGGTCAAATCCGGGTCGCCATGTCGAGGATGCCGACTGCCGATTTCGGCAGCCAGGCGAGCGTATTCGTCCTGCGTGGTGGGTGTTTCGATAATGCTGATCGGGTCGGGGTACTCATCAAGTCCCGTTTCCGCCGCCCATACCCACGCGAACTCGTCCGGGCTGAACTGCCAAACCGTTTGCGTTGTCACCGACCGGCGCCCTCGTCCTCATCCATGATCGGGCCGGTGCCGGAGATCGTGAATATCTGGGTTTCGTTTTCTGCGGCGCCCGGATCGTCCATCGTCGGACCATTGCCCGCGATAGTCACCGAATGCTGTGAGGCAGGTTGTGACTCATGGTCCACAGTCCGCTCAGCGTTCATCGGTTCTGCACTCGAGACCGTCACCGCGGCGGAGTTCTCAGCGGAGCGAGGCAACTCCAGATGACTGGTACTCACGGGATCGCGGTCTACGGTAACAGTCTCCGATCTCTCCGCCGCTTCGGCGGGTCCGGAAGCAGGAAGACCCGGTCGGTCGAAACCAGTGTCGTGTGTGGAGTGCGGGATAACTGGATTCTCTTGTGACAGCACCGAAGGCTCGGCCGGCGGTGTCGGATCGAATTCGTATGCGCTGGCCACCGCGGTATCTGGTTGAACCCACGGTCGCCGAGGCACCGAATCCATTCCGGAGATATCCGTAGTTGCCGTGCCGGTTTCGTGGGCGAATCCGGCAATCTGATCGTCGCCGATAACACCAACTGAGCCGCCGAGACCCTCGGTCCAGTCGGAATGCACGCGCCGAAGATAGCCGGGCGACTCGTGTATGGCTTCGTCGTCCTTCTTTCGGGCACCGGCGGCGGGACTCATCGGTCCCATAGGTGTCCCCATCCCCCCGCGAGTAGCAGCGGGACCGCTTGTGCCCATCATCGTCGGCGGCAGACCTGAGGTCGGGGCGCCCGGAATTGATGAGCCAGGGCCGCCGGGGCCAAGACCAACGCTGCCGGGCCCACCTGGGGTGCCGGGCCCGGGACCACCTGGCGACAAACCCGGAGTGCCGGGTGCGGGGCTGAGCCCAGCTAGTGTAGTGGCGTTGCTGGGCGTGGTATCGGGTTCAGGACGTAGTCCTTCGGGCAGTCCCAGTCCAGGGGGAAGCTTCGGCACCTCGGATGAGACGGGTTCCGTGCCGCCAGGATCGCTCGGATTCTGCTGGAGTGCTTCGACGTTCGAGTTCGAGGGCACTCCGGTCGCATTGCCGGGACTGCCGTTCTGGCTCGCGCTGATGACTGGGAGCCCATCGGCAGCGCCGATCTGTGGGACATTGGTATACGCGGGAACGCCGGCCCCAGCCGGAGGAAACGCCGGTGTGTACGCGCTGTTGAGTGCGCGGATGACGGCCTGGCGTGCCTGCTCACGCGCGGCCCGAGCTTGGTCATCGAACTCGGGATTGATCAGGCCGGGCAGAATCGACTCCACCGGATTGTCCGGATTGGGTGTCGCTGTGACCGACGCGAGTGGGGGTTGAACGGCGGCCCGCACCGCTTCGGCCGACCACGCGAGGGAATCCAGTCGGTTCGCTACCGAGTCGAATACCCGGCCGATCTGATTCGCCGCTCGGGAGAACTGGGTCGACGCGGCCTGCGCCGCGTCGCCGCTGATGCCCTGCCAGAGCCCGTTACCGAAGATCCGATTGAGACCCATCAGATTGAACGTGGACAGGTTCACAAGATCGGAATAACTTTCGAACCAGACTCGCTGCAGCGTCCGCAGACCCACCGCGTCCAATCCCCCTGGTCCGTGCACTGCCTCGTACATGGCCTCGTGGGTCATGCCCTCGAAATGCTCTATGGTTCGCACGAAATCGGGGTCCGTCCCGGCTCCGAGATCGCCGAGCTCAGCGTCTCCAGTGTTGATGCGGTTGCGTGCCGCTTCGGCTCGCTGTTGGGCGTTGGTGGTTTGCTGGACCGCGGCGGGACCGAGGACCCCCGGAAGCGGTATCGGGCTCGGGACGCCAGGTAACGGGACAGGACTCGGCACCGGCTCGTTCTGCCCACCCATCCAGCGCCCCCTCGTATTCCGCAAGCCGAGTGTTTCTGGCCCCGGAGGTTAGCAGCTGCGGTGAAAACCCGCCCGCCCGAGCCGGTCATCAGCTCGTGTGGGTTGGCCCAAAGATGTTCTCCCAGGTTATCGTTCGAGGCAGCAGCCTTGCCGCTCCGGGTCGCACGGAGCTCGTCTTACTCGAAGGGGGAACAGTTCGCCGTGTTCGACGCCGACATACAACACCTGAGGTCGCTGGCAACCACATTGGACGGCGTGTCCACTGAGATCGACAAGATCGACGTTCGCACCAGCGGCGACAAGATCAGTGAGGTGCTGCCCGGCTGTTCGCTCGGCCAGGTGTGCTCGCAGGTGGGCGAGTTCACCGAGGGAGCATGGCTGCGGGCCGCGCAACGGATTCAGCAGCTGTCCGGAATCGTGCGGCAGTCCGCGGACGCCTACCAAACCACCGACGAAGACTTCAAGAAGAAGCTGGATGCCATGGACTTCCACGTGCGAGGTGACCGCTGATGCCAACGCGTGCACAAGTCGAAGCGTGGAGGCTCGAGAAGCTGTCGGAATGGGCGGGTGAATTGGAGGCCGACACCCAAGAGTACGAGAACCAGCTCGGCAAGATTCTTACCCACTTCACCGATGCAACGTGGTCGGGCAAGGCGCACGACGCAGCGGCCGACCGCTTCACCGAGGAAACCGACCAGGGCCGCAGGCTGTCCCAAGAGATCCTGGCCACCACCGCCGCTCTACGAGTGGCTGATGGAAGACTGGCCGACGAGCGAAGAATCCTCCTCAATCGCGTGGCGGACGCCGTCGCCGACGGAGAATCCCCGATCCCCCTCACCGTCGATGACAAGTGGACGGTGTCGGTGACCTACCTTGGCGCCGAGCTCTCTGCCCAAGACCGGCAAAAGGTCAAGGAAAAGGTCGAGCATCATCAGGGCATGATCAACGGTGCGTACTACAGCCTGATGAACGCGGTCAGTGAAGTCGGTGCCGCGATCACCGCGAATGCGCAGGCGATTCGTGCACGCGGCGACCTGCTCGGTGACGGTGTCGATGCTCCCACCTCGACAGCTTCAGATTCGGCCGCCCTGGGCCGCGACGACGGTGAAGCGATCCGAGCAGCGCTGCGCCCGGACGGCACGATCGACCCTGCAGTCCTTGACCAGATTGCGAGTCGATTGCCGCAGGGCATACTCAGCGAACACGACGTGCAGGCGCTAGCGGACGGCAAGGAAATATCAACGCTGCCCGCATCGACCCAGCAGTACTACCGGGAGTTCTTCCAGAGTGCCGGCAAAGACGGCATTCTCGCGCTGAATGATCAGCTCAAAGCACAGGAAGACGCAGGAAATCCAACGGCAGCAGCACGTCGCGACGCCTTGGCCAACGGCCTACTGGCCGTATCGAACGAAAAGATCGGGACCGGCCGAGACGCGAATGGCAAACTGCAGTCGCCCGGTGGCTACCAAGAGCTGCCACAGGATCTCCGTGATCTGGTATCCAGCCGCTGGGAAGGCAGCGCGGACCTGTCCACCACCGGCGACCAGCCCAAGAAATTCCAGGATCTCTCACGACTCGGAGATCTGCTCTCCCAATCCGACGAGAAAATCCCGCCGGGCAAGACCCTTGCGGTAGAGCTCTCGCGTCAGGCCGCAAGTACGGCTGATTATTTCGACAAATTCGAAGGTAACGGCCACCCCATCGGTTACACCACCGAAGATCAGGAAGCGATCAATGACGGTGCGGGCAAACTCCTCTCGGTCGGTGGCCGGAACAACGAGGCCAACTACGCACTCCTCACCGGCGAAGGGATTCCTGAAGTCCCGGCACCTTCTCCTGATACCGGCGAATACCACGTCCAGCCGTTCGACCGTGACAAGTTCACCGCAACGGTGTTCGGACACGACTGGGGCGACGACGGCAAAGCGCCTTCGCAACTGATCGACTGGATCGGCACCGAAAGCCACGACACCGGACCCGATGGGAAACCGACCGAGCAGGCCATCCTGGCACGTAGGGCTCTTGCCGAACTGCCCGAAGTTTTCGCACCCTCGCAGGACACAGACAATAGCGGTGATAAACCGAATGTGCACCGCCCCGGAGGACTGGACGCAGAGGCCTTCGGGAACAACGCGACAAAGTTCGCTGAAAACCCAGAGCTGTCCAGCGCACTGGCGCGAGTCATGGGATCCAACATCGATTCCTATATCGAGCCGTTCCGCGAATCTGTCTATCTCCCTGAAGGCAATGAGACACAACTGAATCAAACGGATGCGAACCGGCTTCTTTTTCTTGCGAGCCAATCCGACCAAGGTCGGTTGACACTTGAAGTATCGAGACAAGCATTCGAATCGAATGTCCTCACGCAGGCGTTCACAGAGTCTGGCCCTGGGGAATTCGCTCGCCCCCACCTCGGCGAACTCGCAATGCTCGATGGCCGCATTACGAATGCCGCCCAGAATGCTCTGACCTTCCAGGATCAGAACAAAATCAATGACTACAACAACACCCAGCAAGAGATTTTTGAGAAAAAGCAGGCAGCAGCGCAAATTGTAGCCGACATGACTCTCGGACAACTCGAGATTCCCAACCAGGTTCCCGGCAGCCAGATCGCCAATCAAGTAGCCGAGGTCTTGAAAGAAAAAGCTACAGAATCGGCCATCAATAACTTCATCTCCGAGCCGGAAGCCGTGCTAGCACGGTATCCAGACACGGGAGAAATAAACGCGCAAGCCGAGAGGAATTTTCAACAGACCCTACTCAACGCCGCAAACACGGCTGGATATAAGGTTCCCGATATACTTATGAACGAAACTACTGGGCAACCGATAGACGTAACAGGGACGGTCAGCGAGAAGCATCGGACGGCTCTTCAAGATTTCATGAATAATGCGGGATTCTCGGATGAAAAGTTTATGGATGCCTACAAGGCCGCTCACGGTATTCAGACACTTCAGGGGTTGGGCACCAACGGAACAAGCCTTCAGGTTATATTGACTGGCAGCGAGGCCGGAAAATAATACATTTCCAGAGCAGAAGGGTTCGATGAATACATCCCTTTCCACACTGATCGCCACCGTTAAATCTAATCGACGTCTCGCGATTCTGGGTGCAGCGACTATTCTGGCATTAGCGTTGGCGGCGGTACTCAAGAGTACGAATTCTGAGGATGCTACTTCACGGCTTTCATATCCACCGCCGAGCGACCGCTGGGATATCGGCACGCCTCTTGAAGGCCAAGACCTCGAGATTGCCCAGTTCGTCGTCGATACACTGAATCTCGAGACGCAGGCCGTTGTCGACCCGAATGCCCGAGCCGAGTGGAATAAGCGTGTTGCACCCGACTATTCGTCAGATTTGTTGTCGGGGCGCTACACTGGCGGCATGATTGGGCGCATGGTCCGGGTTCAAGACGGTCCACAGCATTCCTCTTTCACGGTCGAAGCATGCGAATACAACACGCCAGGAAAGTACTTCATTGAAGAAAACGGAAGCCTGAATGCACTGGATTTCGACCGAACTCCATTCAATTACCTAGTAGCGTGGACCACAGCTGAGTCAGCCAGCGGCGAACACCCAGACAATCCGCGGTGGCTCCTGTGGGCGACAGCACTCAGTGGTGGCGATCTCAAACTGTGTAACTCAGTTCGGCCCACCCCGTACCTGCGTATCGTTCCGACGACAAGTGCCGGGAAATAATTGCCGAGGCTCACTATCAGCCATCAAGCGAAGCTTCGATCACACTGGAATACCAGGAGGCGACGGACCGAACGCCCCGTTCATCGCAACAATTATTTGCCAAGTGCCGATTCAACTATCTCGGCTATTTCGGTAATTCGCTCACATGGTCGTTCAGCGGTCGAAGCTCCATTGACGCTCTTGGCTACGTCGATCGTGCCGCCACTGACGCCTATTGTGACGTAGCATGCTTCAGCACTTGCGTCACGATAGGTTATCGCATCTCGACCATTTACCTTTGCTTCGGTTACATTACTCCCTTCACGATTTCTGAACTCGTCCAGTGTGATATTCGTCGCGGATACAGTCAGAAATCTCATCACCACGGACACTCCGCGAACCTGCTCTTTATGTGCAAATTTGCATCCAATAAAAGAATATGTGTCATAAATTTGGTCGGCTCGGGCGCGAGTACTGGGATCAAATCCGGCGCGAAAAACCGTGGTGTCATCCAATTTCAGGCAGGGATCGTATTCGACGGCGCCCCTCCCCTTGTTGACCTGGCTGGGTGCCGGTGATACCGGGACAGCCAGGCTAGGTTGGCTTGTTGAAGTTTCACTACCAGCAGATCCGGTGTCAGGCACACTGTTTCCGCACCCAGCCACAAGTAGCGCGATCATGCACAAAGACGGCGTCGCCCTGTAGATTTTCATGCGTTGGTTTCGTCCAATCCCGCGTTCTGAGCGGCGAAGCGCAGTGCGTCGGCGTTTCTCTGATCGGCATCAGCGATCAACCCGCCAGCCCGAAGATACGCCTCCTGCAGCCGCATAGCGCCCTCGATCAGTTGATTGACCGCGTCAATACCACTAACAGCCTTATTGGAGAAGCCATTTCGGAGTTGCTGAGCCGAATCGAACCCTCCGAAACTAGTGCCCTGGGCCGCTTCTCGCAGTCTGTCCCGTACAACGATCAACTCGTTGATCATCCGCTCGTACAGAGCCACAGCTTCCTGAACCGCACCTTCCTCGTAGCGGATCGCGCCCGCGCTCGCAGCTTGATTGAACGCGGCAATCTCAGCTTGGCCGTAATCAATTCTTGCCTCGGTCATGGCTAAACCCCCCGAATCGAGTCTTCTCCGGCGGACGGTACCACGCTTCGCCTCACGAAGGCTCGTGACCGGCCACTCGACCAGCGCTTCGGCCGGGAGCACATACAACTCCACACCTTACCGCTCGGGTCCGGCCGCTTTGTCCGACACGGCCGGGTGTGGTGCTCGCTGCTGGCCGCCACGAACGCCGACCGCAGCCGCATGGTGGCACGCAGCATCTACGCACTGCCCGGTTTCTCGCCGTGGCTGCTCTTGAACCATCGAGCTCCGGCAACGTCGACGCTCATCCACGTACTCCCTTGTCAGGCTGGGCGATGGAACTCGCCGTCGGTGACGCCCGCCGTGAAGGTAGCCCACTCACCGGACGTGAACACCAGAGCCGGACCAGTCGGGTTCTTCGAGTCGCGAACGCCGACGCCGCCCGCGTCAACCCACGCCACCTCGACACAATCGCCCTGGCTGCCGCTGTAGCTGCTCTTGAACCACTCGGCTCCAGATAGGTCAATGCTGGTCACGCTCGTACTCCTTCGTCACCCGGCGAATCAGTTCCCGGGTCTGCCTATCGTCTAGCGATGCACTCTGGATGTCGGAAGCAAGATCACTATAGAGCCGTACCTCATCTGGCTTCTCCAGGTATACCGACTGGCTCGGCCCACCCTCCATGTAGACAATCGGCGGCTCGACAGGCTCGCCCTTTGCGGTCGTGTCGAACCCGAGAACGGTGAACGACCCGTGTGGCATACCCCAGATCAGCCCCGCACCATACGGGACTATCCGCAGCACGACGTTCGGCAGCTTGGAGATCTCCGCCAGATGCCGAAGCTGGGTCACCATGACCTTTCGACCACCGACGACCCGGCGCAGCGCGGACTCGTGCAGCAGCACTTCCAGCATGACCGGGTTGACCCTACGGGTAACGATGGCCTGTCGCTTGAGTCGGAGTTCCACGCGCCGGTCGACGTTGTCACGGTCTTTGAATCCGGGATATGCACCGATCACCGCGCGTGCGTAGTCGGCGGTCTGCAATAGTCCTGGGACGTGCTCGTGGTACGTGATCAGATGCCGCGCAGCCGCTTCGAGCCCGACGTACATGTTGAACGCGGTCGAGTACAGGCCCCCGTAGGCGTGGTACCAGCTCTGCGTCTTGGCGAGGGCCGCAAGGTCGATCGCGCTTCGGGTATCTTCCGCGTTGACGCCGAACAGCTCGCACAGAGCTCGGACGTCTTGACTGCGAACCTTCTGGGTTTGGCCGGTCTCGATGCGCTGGAGGGCGGGCGGGGACAGCTCGACCAGCTTCGCCGCATTGGCGAGGGTGAAGCCGTTCGCTTCTCGGGACTCGCGTAGAAAGCGGCCGAGTTGGCGTCTCGGTAGGGTCGAGTTCGGTCCGGTGTCGGTGATGTCATCAATGCCGCTGGTCATGGCCTCCCCTTCAGCGCGGAATCGGATCGAGTGACACACGAAATCGGTTCAGTTCTATCGCACTGCCGGATGTCCACGTGCAGCTTCGGGAGAATTGCCACTGGACATCCGATTTGCATTGAACCGATCGGTCGTCGGTGATGTTCTTGGTCATGGCATTCGGGTGATACCGCCGTTCGACATCTCCCAATTTGCCGGAGCGACAACAACTTCAGCTAAGGATCGGGCCGGCAACCGAGGCGATCGGTCCCGCTTGCCCGGACGCCACGCCGACCAGCCTATCGACTTCGAACAGGGGGAACGAACCCATGACCTGCACCCGCATCATCAAACCACCACCCACTGACATCATCGCGCCACCGATAGCGCCCAGGCCGAAGGCCATCGGGCTCGTACGCAATGATGTGTCCGGACTGAACGCGCCACGTCATGCCGATGAGGTGCGGCGCCACGCTCGCACGCTGGGCTATCAGTACGTTTACGCCATCCGCCCGCCGGCCGATGAGCCCGATCCGATCCGGTACGCGCTCGGCATCGCTGCTGGGCTCGGCGTGGAAATCATTGTCGTGTTCGATCTGGAGCAGGTGAACAACCAGCCCGCGCTGATCTGTGACGAAGGCTGTGACTTGGAAACCGTTTCCCCGCAAAGCACTTGGGTGCGTTCGGCAGTCGAGAGCGGAACGGCGTGATGAGCGAAGCCACCCTCGTCAGCCCGCCGCGTATCTGCGCCGTCGCCGAGATCGAGTTGGCGCATCGGCAGATGCAGCGGCATTGCGCATGCCAGGTCGATCGTTGCGCGTGGAAGTGGGTCGCGTACTACACCCTCGTCCGCCACGGCCGCATGACGCCGCCGGAACTGAGCCCACGCGAGCGGGCATATCTGCGGGGCGTCTCATTCCCCGCCGACGACACCGAGTGGTCGCCGACACACGACAATCTGCCGAAAGTCCAGACATTCCAACAGGTTCTCGACCGACTCAGCGCCCTCGCACAGGACATACGCCGTCCATCGGTCACGGGGAGCAAGCGGTGAACCCAGTTCTGCCTTCGAAAGACCTTCTGCTCGAAGCCTGCACCGGCAGCATCCGCCAGCCGCACCCGGTTCTCGAGGCAGCGTATGAACTCGCCAGCCTCCACGAAGCACTCCAGGACACCCCGCACGCGCAACGGCAGGAAATCGACCGTCATCGCACCAGGCTGACCCGGGACATCGACCACTGGGTCGCGTCCGCGTTGCCGCAGGCATTGGGCGCGGCGTACATGCATACCGAAACGATCGGCGCGGTGGTCGACCGGCTCGCCGAGTACTCCGTGCTCGCCCACACCGCACTGAGCCGCGACACGCAGCAGCCGCACATCCACTACATATGGCGGCAACTGGCCGAACTCGCACTCGGCTACGGCGATCTGTCCTTCGAACTGACCACAGGCGCCCGCCGTCTACCGAATCTCGTTGTGCTGCAACCAGATATATAAGACCGACGACGATCAAGCCCACACCGTACATGCGAAACGGCCCCACCGGCTCGGGGCCGTTTCGGCAGTCTTCGTGCCCCGCCGCGCGAGCCGCGAGCCGCGAGCCGCGAGCCGCGAGCCGATCGAAGTCATGCGCGCAGAAGGGTAACCCTCCGCCCCGCAGGTGTTGTCGCCTCGGAGAACGCTGTGCGCCGGTCGATCGGCTCGGCCTGAGAGCGTCGGTCGAAGATCACCAGCACCCCGGTGCGCAATCCGAACCGATCGAGATAGCCATCGAGCTGACCGAGCCCGTCGGTGAGCGGATCGGATTCCCTGTCCCGCCACACCTTCAGCTCCAGCGCTTCGCGCTGCCACGCTCGGTGGCCGTTCGCGTCGGTGTAGGGCTGACGGATGAGCAGATCGATTCGGCCTCGGCCGACGCCGTACTCGCGATCGATATAGCCGCCGCCGTTGACGATCCGATGGAGGAACGCCATCATCACCAGTTGTGCAGCAGCCTCGTGGTAGCCCTGCTGCGCGGCGAGGATCTCCCCGTTCAGCATCCAGAACCCGGTGAACTCGGTGAGCAGACGCGGGAAATCGAGCCGTCCATCAGGCAACCGGAAGCTGCTCGGCTCGGCGAGGATGACACTTTCGACTCCGTTACCGAGAACCCGAACGATGACCTCGTTATAGATCGGGTTGGCGACACGGACCATCCTGCCAGTCGCGACCAGGCCGAGATCGCGAACGTAGCTGACGGCATCATTGAAGGTCAGGTCGACATTCGGGAGGGTACCTGCGATCAGCGGTTCGATAACGCGTCGCACCCGAGGTTCCTCGAGTTTGGCAACCAGGGAGTCCAGGTGGGTAGCCCGAGCGATGATCAAACGCTCTTTCGCCTCGTCGATGTGGTCGTCGGTAATCGTGGAGTCGACCCGCATCCGATCGATCATTTCCGCGGCGAGGGCATTGACCAGCCAGGGTTGACCTTGCGAATAGAAGTACGCGAGATCCACTGCGCGAGCAGTGAACTCCTGCCCAGTCGCCATGGTGTGCTGCTCATAGAGCTCGCCCACCTCGGTACGGCTGAAGTCACCGATGCGCACCGATTCGACTTTGATGTTGAATGGGCTCGCCGACCCGAGCCGGGCCGGATCACCGCCGGAAGCCGCCTTGTAGTCACGGACGTCACGCAGCCCGCACAGCACGATCGCGTGCACGAACCCGTCCCGGTTGATGGTGTACCCGTCGCGCAGCTGACGCAGCACGCTCCGCAAACTCTCGCCCCGGATCGCATCTATCTCGTCGAAGAACAACACCAGCGGCCGTGGGCACCGAGCGACCCACGCGGTCAGCCCGGCATTGATCCGGTTGCCCGGCGCCGCCTCCGGCCACGGATCTGGTGGCGACAGCTCGGGCGCGAACCCGCGCGCCGCGGCCACCTTGCTGATCACGTCGAGCAGCACCCGCTCGGCACGATCGAGATCGTCGCCGAAGGGCTCGGCAGCCTCGCAGGAGAAATGCAATGCCGCGTACTCTCCCTCAGCGGTCAGCTGCCGGGCCAGCTGCGCCAGGCTCGTCGTCTTGCCGGATTGCCGGGGCGCGTGCACGACAAAGTACTGGCCCCGGCCGATGTAACGCCGCGCGTCGATCAGGCGCTCGGCGGCGGGCAGCATGTAGTGGCGTCTCGGGTCGCACGGCCCGGTGGTGTTGAAGTACCGCACTGCCGATCCTTCCTCCCCTCTCCCCGCGCGGGATACCCCTGGCGCCGACTCGACTGGCGAGCATACCCGGACACACAGAACGGCCCCACCGGATTCCGGTGGGGCCGTTTCAGCAGGTCTTTCGGCTCAGTGCCGTTCCGGCCCGAGGTAGTACTCGAACACCAGCCCCGCGGCGGCGGCCAGGACGCAGATCACTCCGATGCCGATCAGCCAGAACTGGAAGAACGCCAGGCCAAGGGCGGTCACCGCGCCGGCGGCGGCGAGGGTGATGGGCCAGAAGCTGCCGGGCGAGAAGAAGCCCAGATCGCCCGCGCCGTCCACGATCTCCGCGTCCTCGTAGTCCTCCGGGCGCAGATCGAGACGACGTGCGACAAAACGGAAGTAGGTACCGATGATCAGCGACAGGCCCGCGGTCAACACCGTGGCCGTGGTGCCGGCCCACTCCACGCCGGTGCGCGACTGGCCGGTGAAGAAACCGTAGACCACCGCCACGATGACGAAGAACACCGTGAGCAGTTCGAAAATCCGAGCTTCGATCTTCATGTCAGATCAATTCCTCACTTGCTCTCAGCCGCGGCCGCGCTCTTGAGGTCGCGCTTGGTGTTGAACGGCGTCGTCGAGGTGGCGACCGGGGACTCACCGATGGACTGCAGCGCCTCGGCGTTCGTCTTGCCCGCTTGGCGCGCATCCAGATACTTGGTGAACTTGTCCGGCGAGACCGCGCGGACCTCGAAGTTCATCATCGAGTGGAAGGTGCCACACATCTCCGCGCAGCGGCCGACGAACGCGCCTTCCTTCTCGATCTTGGTGATCTGGAAGACGTTGTCGGAGTGATTCTCCTTCGGATTCGGCATCACGTCGCGCTTGAACAGGAACTCCGGCACCCAGAAGGCGTGGATGACGTCCGCGGCGGCGAGCTGGAATTCGATCACCTTGCCGGTCGGCAGCACCAGAACCGGAATCTCGCTGCTGGAGCCGATCGTCTCGACCTTGTCATAGTGCAGGTAGGACAGAATGTCGTTCTCCGGTTTGCCGTGCACCGGGCCCGGCTGCGGGTGACCGTCCTTGGTCCGCTCCTTGTACCCCTCGAGCTGTTCCTGGCTCAGCGCCTCACGCGCGGTGTCGATGCCGTTGAACTTGTAACCGTCCTTGAAGTCGACGTTGCGATAGCCGAACTTCCAGTTCCACTGGAAGGCGGTCACGTCGACCGTGACGTCGGGGTCGCTCACCTTTTCGTGCACGAAGTTCTGCACGACCACGGTGAAGTAGAAGAGTACGGCGATGATGACGAACGGGATCGCGGTGTAGGTCAGCTCGAGCGGCACGTTGTAGCCGGTCTGCCGGGGAAACTCCGGCGAGTCCGCCTTCTTCCGGTGGAAGGCGACGGTCCAGAAGGTCAGGCCCCAGACCAGCACGCCCATCGCCAGCGCGGCGATGACCGACCAGGTCCACAGTTCCCGCATCCGGGTCGCCTGCGGCGTGATACCCGACGGCCAACCGAACCGCAGCCAAACATTGTCGATCGAGCAGCCCGAGACGAGCAGCACGGTGATCCCCAAGGACACCGCCAGCCCGGCCCGCCGAAGGATACGGCCCTGCGGGCCCGGGGCTGGTCGTGCCCCGATCTCTTCGCTCGCCTTGTGCGCCACGCTCACGCCTTCCTGGTCGCCACACATTCCGACAGTGCATCGTCAGGGCTGCGATGGGCCCTGACGATACGTCCTAAGCTCGTTCTCCGGCACCCTCCGGGCCTGCGCATTCACGCGCGGGTCGCCTGAGAGAGACCTGAGTACTACGCAGCGTAGACCAAACGGACGCCCCTGTTGTCGCCGGGTCGGCTTCAGCTCCTGGCCGGGCGCGGCCGGATCATCGCCACCAGCGCTTCCGGCCAGGACCCGGTGCGTGCGAGGCGCGGACGCGATGTGTGCGGCATACTCGGACACTAGCTTTCACCCTGTGCGCCCCGTTCGGTGCGCGCGCGTATCCCGACTGCGAGAAACGAGGTTGCCGACGCCGTGTGTGGACTGCTCGGATTCCTGGCATCTGACGAGGCGGCACCTGGCACAGTGGAGCAGGTCTACGAAGCCTTGCACTGCGTGCGCCACCGCGGCCCGGACGAGCGCGGTACCTGGCACGACGAGCGCCTGATCGTCGGCTTCAACCGCCTGTCGATCATCGACATCGAACACTCCCACCAGCCGCTGCGCTGGGGCCCGCCCGAGCACCCCGAGCGCTACGCGCTGACCTTCAACGGCGAGATCTACAACTATCTGGAACTGCGCAGCGAGATCGCCGAGGCGCACGCGGCCGAGTTCCCGGACGGCAAGATCTTCCGGACCGAGGGCGACAGCGAGGCGATCGTCGCGGCCTTCCATTACTGGGGACCGGACGCGGTGCGGCGTCTGCGGGGCATGTTCGCCTTCGCGATCTGGGACACCGAGACCCAGGAGTTGTTCCTCGCCCGCGACCCGTTCGGCATCAAACCGCTGTTCCTGGCCACCGGACCGGGCGGCACCGCGTTCGGCAGCGAGAAGAAGAGCCTGCTGGAACTGCTGCCTGCGCTGCAGCTCGCCGAGGCGCTCGATCCGCGGGCGCTGGAACATTACACGGTGCTGCAGTATGTGCCGGAACCGGAAACGCTGCACAAGGACGTGCGCAGGCTGGAATCGGGCAGCTATGCCACTGTGCGCCCGGGTGCGGCACCGACGATCACTCGATACTTCACCCCGAAGTTCGGGGTCCGTCCGTTCGCCCCCGGCTCGGCGCAAGCCCGCTACCGGGAGATCGCCGAGGCACTCGAGGACTCGGTCGCCAAGCACATGCGGGCCGATGTGACCGTCGGCTCGTTCCTGTCCGGCGGCATCGACTCCACCGCGGTCGCCGCGCTGGCCATGCGGCACAACCCCAAGCTGATCACCTTCACCACCGGGTTCGAGCGCGCGGGCTACTCGGAGATCGACGTGGCCGCCGAGAGCGCCGCGGCGATCGGCGCGCGACACGTCGTCAAAGTAGTCTCCCCCGCCGAGTTCGCCCAGGCGATACCCGAGATCGTCTGGTACCTGGATGACCCGGTCGCCGACCCGGCGCTGGTCCCGCTGTACTTCGTGGCCAAAGAGGCACGCAAGCACGTCAAGGTGGTGCTCTCCGGCGAAGGGGCCGACGAGCTGTTCGGCGGATACACCATCTACCGGGAACCGTTGTCGCTGAAGCCGTTCGAGAAACTGCCTCGCGGGCTGCGCAGGTTGGCGGGCAAGCTGTCGGACCGGATCCCGGAAGGCACCAGAGGCAAGAGCCTGCTGCACCGCGGCTCGCTCACCCTGGAAGAGCGCTACTACGGCAATGCGCGCAGTTTCAATGACGCCCAGCTGCGGACCGTGCTGCGCGAATTCCGGCCCGAATGGACGCACCAGGACGTCACCGCGCCGCTGTATGCCCAGTCGCGCGGCTGGGACCCGGTCGCACGCATGCAGCACCTGGACCTGTTCACCTGGCTGCGCGGCGACATCCTGGTCAAAGCCGACAAGATGACCATGGCCAACTCGCTGGAGCTGCGGGTGCCGTTCCTGGATGCCGAGGTGCTGAAGGTAGCGGAGGGGCTGCCGTTCGACCAGAAGATCACCCGGGAGACCACCAAGTACGCGCTCCGGCAGGCGCTGGAGGGCATCGTCCCCGCGCATGTGCTGCACCGCGCCAAACTGGGCTTCCCGGTCCCGCTTCGGCACTGGCTACGCGGTTCGGAACTCTACGACTGGGCCCAGCAGCAGATCACCGAGTCGCAGACCGGCCACCTGCTGAACAAGCCCGCGATCAGCGAGATGCTGGTCGCACACCGCGCCGGGAGCGCCGATCACAGCCGGCGGCTGTGGACGCTGCTGGTGTTCATGGTGTGGCACGGCATCTTCGTCGAGGAACGGATCAAACCGGAGATCCAGGAGCCGGTGTACCCGGTCTCGCTGTAGCGGCGCCGTCGCGCCCGGTAGCTGGGCTAGTCGACCGACAGTTCGACGGGCATGCAGCGGTAGGCATGGAGGTTTCGCAGCGGATGCGGGACCGGTGGGCCGTCCAGGCTGAGATTCGGGTACCGATCGAACAGTGCCCGCAGCGCGATGGTGCCTTCCAATCGGGCCAACCTGGCTCCCAGGCAGCCGTGTATCCCGCTGCTGAACGCCAGATGTTCCGCCGCGTTTTCCCTGGTCACATCGAATTTCCGGGGATCGGGGAAGACCGCAGGGTCGCTGTTGGCACCCGCCAGCGACAGCAGGACCAGGTTGCCCGACTCGATGCGCTGATCGGCGATGTCGACGTCGCAGTTCGCGACCCGGCCGGTCATCCGCACCGGGCCGTCGTAGCGCAGGATCTCCTCGACCGCGTTGGGCCACAGCCCGGGCTGCGCGGCCAGCAGTTCCAGCTGGTCCGGATGGTTTGTCAGCAGGACGATGCCATTGCCGAGCATGTTCACTGTCGTCAAGAATCCGGCGTCCAGTAACAGGGCCGCGTTGGCCACTTGTTCGCGGCGGGTGAGCTCGTCGTTTCGCACCAGCATGCTGAGCACGTCATCGCGCGGCTCGGCGGTGAGTCCGTCGAGGTGCTGGTCGAAGTACTGTTTTACTTCGGCCAGATCTTCGATCGCGTGACGGTAGGTGGTCCAGCTCAGGCCACGTTCGAGCAGCGGCGCACCGGAGTCTCCCCATTTCAGCAGGGTCGAATGCATGTCGGCCGGCAGCCCGAGGATCTCGGCGATGATCGTGACGGGCAACTGTGCGGAGAAGTCGCCGATCAGATCGGGGCGAGGATTCGATTCCAGGCGTTCGACAAGGTCGTCGGCCACTTCGGCGATTCGTTTCTCCAGCGTGGCGATCGCCTTCGGGCTGAATGCCTGCCCGACCAGCCGTCGGTACCGGGTGTGATCCGGCGGATCGGTCACCAGCATCGAAGGAGGTTCCCCGAGATTGGGAAGTCCCAGGTCCGTCTTGGTTACCAGCCAGCGGACCGGCTTCGGCAGGGCTGGATGGAAGGGCGGGACCACGCTGAAGCGTCGGTCGCGCAGGACGAGTCGGCACAGTTCGTAGTCTGCCGTGACGTACACCCCCGACATCCTGGTAATTCGGCCCCGCCGCCGGATCTGCTCGATGTACGGTGATGAGCCGAGCAAGCGATCTTGACCGAAGGCGATTTGCCCGAGCGGATCACCTCGATGCGCCGACCACTGGAGATAGGTCCGCAGGAGGCCATGCGTGAGCAGCCAGCGAGTCCATGTTCGAGTCGACCATCTTCGAGTCGATGATGTCCGAGTCGACCATGCACGAGTCGACCATGTTCGAGTTGACCATGTTCGAGTTGACATTGTCACCTCCTACCCGACCTGCTCTATATGATAGATAGCCACTATGACGGCTTCTAACGCAGCTGATCCGGCCGAAATCGTTCGCAGCCCGGGTCGGTAAGGGGTGCTACGCATCGTCGTCGTGCTCGGGCGCTCGGGTGACGGAGTGACATTCGGATCGGGCGAGGGACCATCATGGACAGGCGCGATTTCGTCAAGGGCGCCGGCTTGGCTGCCACGATGCTGGGTCTAGCCGGTGTGCACACCGCCGGTTCCGTCGCAGGGGCCGACAACTTCAGCCCGAGCCCGCGAACGCCGCTGTATCGCAGACTGGTGCCGGAGATCTTCGCACCCCTGCCGGATCCAGCCGATCATGTACCCGCGATCGTCATCGGATCGGGGTTCGGGGCGTCGGTCACCGCGCTGCGCCTGTCGCAGTCCGGGACCCAGGTCGCGGTGCTCGAGCGCGGGTCGCGCTGGCCGAGTGATCCGTGGCGCGACATCTTCGCCACCGACACGACTCCGGATGGCCGTGGCTTCTGGCATCGCACCACCTTTACCGGGGCGAACAGGATCCCCCAAACCATCGATCCGTTCGGTGGGGTGCTCGATGTTTGCAGCTACCCAGGTATCGACGTGTGGCGCGGGGCGTGTGTAGGCGGCGGCTCGGTGGTGTTCACCGGGGTGATGATCGAGCCGGAGCAGCGGTTCTTCGAGCATGTGTTCCGCGGCGTGGTCGACTATCGCGAGATGCACGACGTCTACTACCCCAGGGTCCGAAAGATGTTGCGGCCGAGCCTGATGCCGGACGACATCTACAACTCCTTCGCGTTCGCGCATTCCCGCGCTTGGGACGAACAGGTCCGCGCGGCCGGCTATACGCCGCAACCCATCGACGGCGCATGGAATTGGCACATCATCCGCGACGAGCTGGCCGGACGATCGAGGCCGTCGGCGACGGTCGGCTGTTCGAACCTCGGCAATTCCAACGGCGCGAAGTTCGATCTGAACCAGAACTACCTGCGCTATGCCGAGGGCACCGGCCGAGCCCGGATCTACCCGGGCCATCGCGTGGACGCCATCGCCGAGGAACCGGGAGCGTCGGGTCGCTATACCGTCGCGGTGACCAAACTCGCCCCGACCGGCGAGGTGCTCGGCTCGCGGACGCTGACCTGCGACATGCTGTTCCTCGCTGCGGGCTCGATCGGCACCTCCGAGCTGTTGGTGCGCGCGCGGGCCACCGGCGCGCTGCCGAACCTGAACGAGCACGTCGGCGAAGGCTGGGGCAGCAACGGCGACGTCGCTTTGGCGCGGCCGCTCAGCACGCTCGACGTGGGCACGCAGGGCGCGGCGTCCGCGAGCCGGATTCTGGACGAGGCGGGCGCACCCGTGTCGCTGGAGAGCTGGTTCATCCCCGGCACCACGCCCTTCGACATCACCCTGCTCGGATCGCTGGGCATCGTGCTCGACGACACCCGCGGCCGGTTCGTCTGCGATCCGACCGACCAGCGCGTCGACCTGCAGTGGCCAGACGACGGGGCTGCCGCCTATCTCGCGCGTGCGCGGGAAGTCAACAACAACGCCGCGTGTAACTGTCAACCTATTTCGCAACCAGCCCTGGATGCGGACGCGTCGTTCACCTCCCATCCGTTGGGCGGCGCAGTGCTCGGACGCGCGACGGACGGCTACGGCCGGGTGTGTGGTTATCAGAACCTCTATGTGATGGACGGGGCGGCTGTGCCCGGTAGTACCGGAACGGTGAACCCTTCGTTGACGATCAGCGCGCTGGCCGAGCGCAATATCGAGCAGATCATTCGTTCCGGGGGGTAGTGGACAGTCGAGCGATACAGTCGAGAGCTGTGAACGAGACTCCGGTCACAAACCGTCAACGGCCGCTCGCCGAGCGGGTGGCGATCCGGCTGCTGTACCCGACATTCCGGCCCACCGAGGAGTCATTGCGGGCGGCCGTCGCCGGCAAGGTGGTGTTGGTGACCGGCGCCTCGCACGGTATCGGCAAGGCCACGGCGCGGAAGCTGGCCGCGGCCGGAGCGGTGGTGCCGCTGGTGGCCCGTTCCCGGGCCGAACTGGAACGGCTGGCCGCCGACATCACGGCCGATGGCGGCTCGGCCCGGGCCTACCCGACCGACCTGACCGACATGGATGCCGTCGATCTGCTCGGCCGAAAGCTGCTGGCCGAGTACGGGCATATCGATATCGTGATCAGCAACGCGGGAAAGTCGATTCGGCGGCCCATCGCCGAGTCCTACGACCGCTTCCACGATTTCACCCGCACCATCGACATCAACTACCTCGGCCCGGTGCGGCTGCTGCTGACTCTGCTGCCGCATATGCGCGCACGCAAGCAGGGGCATATCGTGAATGTTTCGACCTGGGGTGTGCTCATGCCGCCGAGCCCACGCTGGTCGGCCTACAGTGCCTCGAAAGCGGCTTTCGACGTCTGGCTGCGCAGCGTCGCCGCCGAAATCGCCGGCGACGACGTCACCACCACCTCGGTGTACATGCCATTGGTCCACACCAGAATGAGCGCCCCCACCGACTTCCGCCGCATCCCCGGTCTGACCGTCGAGGAAGCCGCCGACCTCATCTCGCACGCTGTCACCGCCAAACCGCGCGCCGTCGCCCCATGGTGGGCAGTCCGGGTCCAAGCCTGGTCCGCCGTCCACCGCGACCACGTCCAGCGCCTCTTGGAACGTAGGTTCCACCGCTGAAGACCGGATCACCAAGTGCGGGCCGGGTTTCGGCGAATGCTCGGCCGATCCGGTGGCCGACAGCAGTGGATAACCGAGCAGCCAACCCGGACTATTTGTCCATAAATAGTCGGGCAGAATACACGCGCTCGGCGGATCGAGAAATGTTGAGAGTTGATCCGAAGGTCGACCGATACAAATGCGGAACTGGATGGATTATATAGTCGTCGAATCGAAATCTGAAAGTCTCTGAATCGCTACTGTTCGTTCGTATCGGCGCCCCGGTGAGCTCCACCGAGAATCCGCAGCGCGCTGCGTATCTGCTCGTGGATAGGGAAACTGCCTTCGCAATCGGCGGTGTACAAGCACGTATCGTTCGGCTTACACTGGGGAGCGGTCGGGGTAGGAAGGTAATAATGACCGCTCCGCGACCGGAGTTCGATCCGCAGCAAGGATCGAACAGAAATTCCGAGCCGGACGCGTCAGTCATACAGCCGATACCGCTGTCGGTGGGACAGCAGGGGTTATGGCTGGCGCAGAAATTGAGTCCGGATGTGCCGATATCCGAGGCACAGTATGTCGAGTTCCATGGCGAACTGGACGTCGATCTGCTGCGTAAGACGACGATTCAGGCCGGCCACGAGTTCCAGTCGGGCTATCTGCGACTGATCGAGACCGACGGTGAACCGCGACAGCTGTACGACCCGTCGCTGACCTCGGCGGGACCGGTGATCGATGTGCGTAGTGCACCGGATCCCGTTGCCGCAGGCTTGGCGTGGATGCGCCGGGAGTACACCGCGCCGGTCGATATGACCCGGGACCGGTTGGTCGCAACGGCGGTTGTCCAAGTGGGGGATCGGCATTATCTGCTGTACTGCAGGAGCCACCACGTCGCACTCGACGGCTACGGCGCGATGATGATCGTGAACCGGATCGCGGCGCTGTATACGGCGGCGGTGCAGGGCCACACTGCGGAGCCCAACCGGGCGGCAGACATCCACACCCTGTACGAGGCCGACCGCAGTTACCGGGAGTCGAAGCGGTTCACCGACGACCAGGAATACTGGGTGAACAGACTCGCCGGCGTCGGCGAGGAGCTCAGCCTGGCTGCCGGGCAGGCGCCCGCGTGCGCCGACAGCGTCGTCGCAATCACCGAACTGTCGGCGGCGACAGTGGGGCGGATCGAACGTGCGGCGAAGGCATTGGACGCGAGCCCGGCCGCGGTGGTGATCGCCGCATTCGGCTGTTACCTGGCCCGCAGGACGGGGCGAGACGACGTCCTGGTCAACATTCCGGTGTCGGGTCGCACGACCGCCGTGCTGCGGCGGTCCGGGGGTGTATTCGTCAATGTGGCACCGCTTCCGATCGTCCTCGATGCCGGGGACACCGTCGCCACGCTGGTGCTGCGGGTCCAGTCCGATCTGGTCGGTGTGTTGCGGCACCAGCGGTGCGGCCTCACCGACATTCGCGCCGCCACCGGGTTCCGTGGCGCCCAGCGGCGCTTCGCGGGCCCGGTGGTGAACGTCATGCTTTTCCACCAGCAGATCCAGCTCGGGTCGGTGACCGGGGAATTCCACATCCTCAGCTCCGGCCCGGTCGAGGATTTGCTGGTCGACGTGTATCAGACCGGAGATCCGCCGCGGACGATCTTGCAGTTCATGGCCAATCCCAACCTCTACACCGACCTCGAACTGTCGGCACACAGCACCAGATTTATGGAGTTCATCGACGAATTCGCGGCCGCCACCCCGGACACCGAGCTCGGACAGGTCCACCCGGGCAGCGCCGCAGAGGGCGCCGAGATCCGCCGCCGCCGCGAGAACCTGATGTTCTGGCGGGCCGCGCTTGCGGATCTTCCTGCGGAACTTCGCCTGCCGTTGGACAGGCCGCGGCCGGTGGTGATGTCGAATCGGGGTGCCAGTGTCGTCCGCTCGCTGGGTGCCGGGTTGGTTCAGGCGTTGGAAGATGTCGCTCGGCAGCGTCATTCTTCGCTGTTCATGGTGATTCATGGTGCGCTGGCGGTGTTGCTCGCCCGGATGAGCGGTACCACCGATATTCCGGTCGGCACACCGGTCGCCGGGCGTGATGTGGCGGCACTGGACGATATGGCCGGGAGGTTCGTCCATACCTTGGTGTTGCGGACCGAGGTGGACCCGGCAGAGTCGTTCACAGGTCTGCTCGGCCGCGTTCGGCAGGTCGATCTGGATGCGTTCGACCATGCCGACATCCCGTTCGAACACGTGGCAGACCAGCCATCCCAGTCGCGACACCCCGTGCATCAGGTGATGCTGGAGTTCCCGAGCCTGGCACCAGCCGAACCGGCGCTACTCGACCTCGACCGGCCGGCCGTCGGCCGCTCCAGCGAGATATCCTGCTGCGACCTGCGATTCATCCTGTCCGCAGAGCACGACAGCGGTGCTGTGACAGCCACGATCGGCTACGCCACCGACTTGTTCGATGATGCGACAGTCGACTCCCTCGCCCGGCGATGGATCCGGATACTCGAATCGGTAGCCGCCGACCCGACGATCCCGGTCGGCGCGATCGAGGTGCTCGAGCCTGCTGAGCGGGCCGACTTGTTGTCTCGTTCGGGTGACGCCACGGCGCCGGTGCGGACGACGTTGCCGGAGCTGTTGACCGCGGTGGTGCGGCGGAATCCTGATGCTTCGGCGGTGGTGTTCGATGGGCAGCGGTTGAGTTACCGGGAGTTGGACGAGCGTTCGAATCGGTTGGCTCGGTTGCTCGTTCGGCGTGGCGTGGGCCCCGAGGACGTTGTCGCGATCGGGATACCACGTTCCCCGGAATCGGTGGCGGCGGTCTGGGCGGTGGCGAAGTCGGGAGCGGCTTTCGTGCCGGTCGATCCGGGTTATCCGAGCGAGCGGATCGCTCACATGGTGGCTGATTCCGGGGCGGTTGTGGGCGTGACCGTGACATCTGTGCGTGCGCAGTTGCCAGATGGCATCGAGTGGTTGATTTCGGACGACACCGACGGCACCTTGGCGGCTCAGCCGATCTCCGACGGGGATCGGACAACCGTGCTCCGCCCGGAGCATCCGGCGTACCTGATCTATACCTCGGGCTCCACCGGTGTACCGAAGGGCGTGACCGTGACGCATGCGGGGTTGGCCGCACTCAGTCGCGAACAGCGGGAACGCTATGGGGTAACCCCGGTTTCGCGAACCCTGCATTTCGCATCGCCGAGCTTCGACGCCTCGGTCTGGGAGTTGCTGCTTGCGGTAGGAGCGGGGGCGACGATGGTGATCGCCGCGCCCGGCACCTACGGTGGCGCCGAGCTGACCGATCTGCTGCGCCGCGAGCGAGTGACACATGCGGTGATTACGCCGGCCGCGCTGATGTCGGTTGACCCGGCCGGTCTCGACGCTCTGCGCGTCGTCGTCTCGGCCGGTGACGCGTGCCCACCGGAGCTGGTGCAGCGCTGGGCCGCCAACGGCCGCGAATTCATCAATGCTTTCGGGCCTACCGAGGCCACGATCATGACGAACCACAGCACCCCGCTGGCCGTGGGTGGCGTGGTGACGATCGGCGGCCCGATACGCGGTGCGCGGGAATGGATCTTGGACCAACGGCTCGAACCCGTACCCGTCGGCGTCGCAGGCGAACTGTATGTCGCGGGTAGCTTATTGGCCCGCGGATACCACGCCCGACCCACGACAACCGCAGAACGTTTCGTCGCCTGCCCCTGGGCACCAGGTGAACGAATGTACCGAACCGGTGACGTAGCCCGCTGGACACCCGACGGAGCCGTCGAACACCTGGGTCGCACGGACTTCCAAGTGAAAATCCGGGGACTACGTATCGAATTGGGCGAGATCGACACAGTACTGGCCGCCCACGAGACCGTCGGCTACGCCGTCACCATCGGCTACCGTGGCGATACAGGCACACAATCACTGGTCTCATACGTCGTCGCCGCACCAGATCGCTCGATCAACACCACAGCGCTGACCGAACACCTGAGCCACCGACTGCCCTCCTACATGATCCCCGCCTCGATCATGGAACTGGACCGCATACCACTGACACCAGTCGGAAAACTCGACCGCAAAGCACTACCGAAACCGGTATTCACCGGCGACAAACCTTTCCGCGCACCCCAAACCCCGACCGAACAGACCATCGCCCACTGCTTCACCGACATCCTCGGAACCGACACCATCGGCGCCGACGACTCATTCTTCGCCCTCGGCGGAGACAGCATGGTAGCGACGCGGATTGCCGCGCGAATCGGGGTCGCCCTGGATACCGACGTCCCGGTGCGACTGTTGTTCGAGGCGTCCACAGTAGCGACACTCGCGGCTCGGATAGATCAGCATTCCGGTACCCGGCGACGGCGCCCACCGCTGGTCGCCCGGCCGCGCCCCGATCTCATTCCGTTGGCGCCGGCCCAACAGCGGATGTGGTTCTTCAACCAGTACGACACCAACTCGGGAATTTACAATATGCCGATCGTCATCCGGCTGCGCGGCGAGTTGGACGTCGAGGCGCTGCGATCGGCCATGATCGACGTCCTGGGTAGACACGAATCTTTGCGAACGCGGTACCCCGATCACGACGGAATGCTGATCCAACTGATCGAACCCGTCGACAATGTGGACCGCGAGCTGACCCTGGTATCGGTTCCGCCGAGCCAATTGATTCCAGCGGTAACCGAATTCGTTACCGAGGGCTTCGATGTGAGCACCGAGATCCCGGCGCGGGCCCGAGTGTTCCGCGTTACCGGCGGCGCGGAAACCGAATACGTTCTGGCCTTTGTGGTGCACCACATCGCCGCGGATGGGTTCTCCATGGCGCCCCTGGCTCGTGATGTGACCACCGCATATGCCGCCCGGATCCGCGGTGCCGCCCCGTCCTGGGCACCGCTGCCCATCCAGTACGCGGACTACGCTCTGTGGCAACGAGCCACTCTGGGCGCACCCGATGAGCCGGAATCGCTGTGTGCCCAGCAGATCCGCTACTGGAGCGAAACCCTGGACGGAACTGCTGAGCAGTTGAGCTTGCCGGTCGATCGGCCGCGTCCGGTGGTGATGTCGAATCGGGGTGCGACGGCGAGTCATGGGTTGGATTCCGGCTTGGTGCGGGCATTGGAGAGCTTTGCGCGGCAGCATGATTCGTCGTTGTTCATGGTGGTTCACGGCGCGTTGGCGGTGCTGCTCGCGCGGTTGAGTGATAGTGCCGATATTTCGATCGGCACGCCGATCGCGGGGCGTGGTATGGCGGCGCTCGATGACGTGATCGGTATGTTCGTGAATACTTTGGTATTGCGGACCCGGATCGATCCGGATGAGTCGTTCACGGATCTGCTCGGCCGGGTCAGGCAGGTCGACCTGGATGCTTTCGACCATGCCGATGTTCCGTTCGAACAGTTGGTGGACCAGCTGGTCGGTCAGCGGTCGCAGTCTCGACACCCGCTGTTCCAGGTGATGCTGGCGTTCCAGAACTTGCAGCCGGTGCAGCTGGAACTGCCGGATCTTTCGCTGTCGGTGGTCGATCTCCCGAACGAGGTGTCTCGTTTCGACCTGCAGTTCATTCTGTCCGAAGACGGCGGCAGTGGCGGTATGACGGTGGCGGTCACGTACGCCACGGACTTGTTCGATGCCCCGACGATCGATTCTTTCGCACGCCGGTGGATCCGGGTACTGGAGTCGGTGGTCGCCGATCCGGCGGTTGCGGTCGGGGCGATCGAGGTGCTCGAGCCTGCCGAGCGCGCTGATCTGCTGGCCCACCGCGGCGCAACTGCGGCGGCACCGAGGACGCTGCCGGATCTGTTGGCTGCGGCAGCGGCGCAGGATCCCGACGCTGCGGCGATCGTGTTCGATGGGCAGCAGGTGAGTTATCGGGAGCTGGACGAACGTTCGAATCGGTTGGCTCGATTGCTCATTCGCCGAGGAGTCGGCCCCGAGGACGTAGTAGCGATGGGGATACCACGTTCCCCGGAATCGGTGGCGGCGGTCTGGGCGATCGCAAAATCGGGGGCGGCTTTCCTGCCCATCGATCCGGGTTATCCGAGGGAACGCAGCACGCACATGATGACCGACGCGGGGGCGGTTGTCGGGATGACCGTGACGTCTGTGCGCGCGCAGTTACCAGACGATATCGACTGGCTGACACCGGACGACCTCGACCGCACCAGCAGCGTCGATGCAGCCGGCAACGGCGATGCAGCCGGCAACCGGCCCATTACCGACAGCGAACGGACACGCCCACTGCGTGTCGACGATATCGCCTACGTCATCTACACCTCCGGATCGACCGGGCTGCCCAAGGGCGTCGCGGTCACGCATCGAGGACTGCACAACTGCGCCGCCGAGCACCGGGATGTCCTGAGCATCGAATCCGATTCTCGTACTCTGCATATGGCGTCACCGAGCTTCGATGTGTCGGTATTGGAATTGCTGTTACCGCTGTGTCCCGGCGCCACCATGGTGATCGCACCCAGCGACATCCACGGCGGTGACGAACTCGCCGACCTGATCGCCCGCGAACGGGTCAGCCATGCCCTCATGACACCTTCCACGCTGTCGACTATCGACCACACCCGTTGGCCGCTACCAGAGTTGACCCACCTGATAGTCGGCGGCGAGGACTACGGCATCGAAGTGGTTCAGCGCTGGGGTGACGGCCGCACCATGTTCAACGAGTACGGGCCTACCGAAGCCACGATCATGACGAACCACAGCACCCCGCTGGCCGTGGGTGGCGTGGTGACGATCGGCGGCCCGATACGCGGTGCGCGGGAATGGATCTTGGACCAACGGCTCGAACCCGTACCCGTCGGCGTCGCAGGCGAACTGTATGTCGCGGGTAGCTTATTGGCCCGCGGATACCACGCCCGACCCACGACAACCGCAGAACGTTTCGTCGCCTGCCCCTGGGCACCAGGTGAACGAATGTACCGAACCGGTGACGTAGCCCGCTGGACACCCGACGGAGCCGTCGAACACCTGGGTCGCACGGACTTCCAAGTGAAAATCCGGGGACTACGTATCGAATTGGGCGAGATCGACACAGTACTGGCCGCCCACGAGACCGTCGGCTACGCCGTCACCATCGGCTACCGTGGCGATACAGGCACACAATCACTGGTCTCATACGTCGTCGCCGCACCAGATCGCTCGATCAACACCACAGCGCTGACCGAACACCTGAGCCACCGACTGCCCTCCTACATGATCCCCGCCTCGATCATGGAACTGGACCGCATACCACTGACACCAGTCGGAAAACTCGACCGCAAAGCACTACCGAAACCGGTATTCACCGGCGACAAACCTTTCCGCGCACCCCAAACCCCGACCGAACAGACCATCGCCCACTGCTTCACCGACATCCTCGGAACCGACACCATCGGCGCCGACGACTCATTCTTCGCCCTCGGCGGAGACAGCATCATGTCGATCCAGTTGGTAACTCGCGCCCGGGCGGCCGGTGTGCTGTTCTCCCCCCGCGACGTATTCGAGCGCAGAACGGTCGCTGGGCTGGCCGAGGTCGCCGTCCACGACACCGGCGCGGTGACTCCACTTCCGGCGGAACTGCCGGGCGGGGGTGTGGGACCGATTCCGTTGACGCCGATCATGCGGTGGCTGGTCGAACGGGCGCAGGCGGGGTTCGGTCGCTTCGCGCAGGCAATGGTGCTGGGCCTGCCTGCGGGGAGCGACCGGCAGCAGCTGGCGGACACGGTGCAGGCGGTCCTCGACCGGCACGACATGCTGCGCTCGCGGCTGCGCGCAGGCGCCGAGGGGAGCTGGACGTGGGAGGTGCTGCCGGTCGGAGCCGTTCGAGCCGACGACGTCATCCACCGGGTGGCGATCGAAGACCGACCGGACAGCGCCGAGTTCGGCTCGGTGGCGGCGGCCGAGCTGGATGCCGCCGCGGACCGGCTCGATCCGGGCGCGGGGATCGTGGTGCAGGTGGTCTGGTTCGATCCGGCCGATCCGGCCGAGCCGGGCCGGGCACTGGTGCTGGTACATCATTCGGCGATCGACGGGGTTTCCTGGCGGGTGCTGGTGCCGGACCTCGCGATCGCGTGGGCGCGGCTCGAATCCGGACAGCCACCCGACCTGGCCCCGGTCGGAACATCGATGCGCAGGTGGGCGCATGGGCTGGTCGAGGCAGCACAGCGGCCGGAGCGGGCCGCCGAGCTCGAATTGTGGCAGGCGATGGCCAGCGGAGACGATCCGGTGCTCGGGTCCCGCCCCCTCGACCCGGCGATCGACGTGGCTGGCACCGCCGGCACGGTCGAGGTCGAGGTATCCCCCGAGGTGACCGAGACGCTGTTGACCGAGGTGCCCACGACATTCCGTGGCACTGTTGCCGATGGGCTGCTGGCCGCTCTCGCGGTGGCGGTGACGACGTGGCGGCGCGGGCAGACGACGGACGGCTCCGGTGGCCCGCGCACCGACGTGGTGATCGGTCTCGAAGGGCACGGCCGTGAGGAGGGCACCCTCCCGGGCTCGGACCTGACCCGGACGGTCGGCTGGTTCTCGACGAGTTTTCCGCTGCGCCTGGATTTGTCGGGCATCGATCTCGACGACGCGTGCGCCGGAGGGCCGGCCATCGGGGGGGCGGTCAAGACCGTCAAGGAGCAACTTCTCGCCGTGCCCGACCACGGGATCGGTTACGGCCTGCTGCGGTATCTCAACGACGACACCGGACCGATACTCGCGGCTGCGCCGACACCGCAGATCGGGTTCAACTATCTGGGCCGGGTCGCCACGGGGATCCCCGAAGGCGACGTCGTCGCCTGGATGCCGGTGGCCGGCGGCGGCCTCTCCGGGGCCGAGCTCGCCGGTGCGCACAATCCCGCGATGCCGCTATCGGCGGTGCTCGACATCAATGCCCTCACCGTCGACGAGGCGGGCCGACCCCGGTTGCGCGCGGTCTGGTCGTATCCGACCGGGGTACTCACCGCGGCCGAGGTGCGCGAGGTTGCGCAGTCGTGGTGCCGGGTATTGACAGCGCTGGCGGCATACACCCGCCGCTGCGGGAACGGCGGACGGACGCCGTCGGATCTGGATCTGGTCCGGCTCGGGCAGTCGGAGATCGAGCGCCTCGAGGACCGGTACCCGGCATTGAGCGACGTCTGGCCGTTGACCCCGTTGCAAGAGGGTCTGCTGTTCCACGCGCTGGTGTCCGAAGAGTCGGTGGCGTCGGTGGACGCCTACCTGATGCAGCTGGTGCTCGAACTGCAGGGACAGGTCGATTCGCAACGGCTGCGCCGGGCCGGACAGGCGCTGCTGCACCGGCATCCGAATCTGCGCACCGCATTCGTCGCCGATAGCGACGCCGGGCCGGTGCAAGTGGTCCAGGAGGACGTCGAGGCACCATGGTCGGAGCTCGACCTGTCCGGGCTGGACGACGAGACGCGCAAGCGCGAGTGGGAGTCGCTCATGGCCGCGGACCGGGCGACCCGGTTCGACCCCGCCCGGGCTCCGCTGCTGCGCTGGATGCTGGTCACGATGGAGCCGCAGCGTTACCAGCTGGTGTTGACCAATCACCATGTGCTGCTGGACGGCTGGTCGACGCCGCTGCTGCTGCAAGAGCTGCTCGTGCTCTATGCCACCGATGGCGACGCCACGGTGCTGCCGCGAGTTCGCCCCTATCGGGACTTCCTGGCGTGGATGGCCGCACAGGACCCGGCCGCGTCGCTCGACATCTGGGCTCGCGCCTTCGACGGCGCCGACGGGCCGACTCTGGTGGCGCCGGCCGATCCCGGCCGCCGGTACCGCGAATCGCGGGATGTGCTCGGTGCGCTGACCGAGGAGCAGACCGCCGCGCTGACCGGTTTCGCGCGGGCGCGCGGCATCACCCTCAACACTGTGGTCGAGACGGCGTGGGCGATCGTGCTGGGCACGTTGACATCCCGTGACGACGTGACGTTCGGCACCACGGTCTCCGGGCGGTCTGCGCAGATCGCGGACATAGAGTCGATGATCGGGCTGTTCATCAACACATTGCCGGTACGGGTGCGCCTCGACAAGACCGCGAGTTTGGGCCAACTGCTCGACCGAATCCAGGCGGAGCAGGCCGTTCTGCTCGATCACCAATTCGTGGGCCTCCCAGATATCGAGCGGGTGGCCGGGCCCGCAGCGGTGTTCGACACGATGACGGTGTTCGAGTCCTATCCGGTTGATCGATTCGGGCTGACAGCGCAGACCGATATCGCCGGCATGCGGCTGGTCGACGTGGCCGGCACCGACGCCGCGCACTATCCGCTCGGCGTGGTTGCGCACGTCGACACCCGATTGCACCTCAAAATCAAGTACCTGCCCGAACTCTTCGACCAGCCCACAATGGATACGACCCTGCAGCGGGTGCTGCGTGTGATCGACGCAATCGCCACCGAGCCGGAGCTACCGCTGGCCCAGCTGAATCTGCTCGCCTCGGCCGAATACCGCGAGCTGACATCGGTATCGGGCGATCCGGCGGTGCCGGGGTCGGTGTTGCCGGAGCTGTTGGCGAGGACCGTGCGGCAGGATCCAACGGCGGTCGCGGTGGTATGCGGGGATCGGCAGTGGACGTACGGCGATCTGGACGCCGAGTCGAATCGGTTGGCGCGACTGCTGATCCATCAAGGGGTGGGGCCGGAGACGAGTGTCGCGGTGGGGTTGCCGCGGTCCTACGAGTCAGTGCTCGCAGTATGGGCGGTGGCAAAGTCGGGGGCGGCATTCGTCCCGGTGGATCCGCAGTATCCGGCCGGTCGGGTCGCGCATATGCTCACCACTTCGGACGTCGCGGTGGGAATCACACTGTCGCACTGGCGTGATCGGCTGCCCGAGTCGGCACGGTGGTTGGTCCTCGATGAACCGGCGGTCGAAGCAGAGCTGGCCGGGGTGTCCGGGCGGCCGGTGACCGATGCGGAGCGAACCCGGCCGGTGCGGGTCGACAACGCGGCGTATGTGATCTACACGTCCGGTTCGACCGGTACGCCGAAGGGTGTGGTGGTGTCGCACCGCGGATTGGCGAATCTGGCGGCCGAGCAACGCTCGCGGTTCGGCGTCGGGCCGGGCGCGCGGGTGCTGCATGCGGCATCACCCAGTTTCGACGCGGCCGTTCTGGAACTGCTGGGGGCGTTCGCGTCGGGTGGGCGCCTGGTGATCGCACCGCCGACCGTCTTCGGCGGAATCGAGCTGGCGCAGATCATTTCGCAGAACTCGGTGACTCATGCCGCGCTGACTCCCACGGCCCTGGGCACGGTCGACCCCGCCGGGGTGCGGAACCTGCGGACGGTCGTGATCGGTGGCGAGGCGCCTCCGCCACAACTGGTGTCGCGGTGGGCTCCGGGCCGGAAACTGTTCAATACCTACGGTCCGGCGGAGGCCACGATCATGACCGATGCCGGTGCGCCGATGGTGCCGGGTGAGACGGCGACGATCGGCGGACCGATCCGCGGCGTCACTGAGGTCGTGCTCGACGCATGGTTGCGTCCGGTCCCGCTCGGAGTCGTCGGCGAGTTGTACCTCACCGGTCCGGGACTCGCACGCGGCTACCGCAACCGCGCGGGTCTGACGGCATCGCGGTTCATCGCCGATCCGTTCGCCGAGCAGGGGCAGCGCATGTATCGGACCGGGGATCTGGTGCGGTGGCTGCGGTTACCGGAGGGAGGTCTGACGCTCGACTATGTCGGCCGGACGGACTTCCAGGTCAAGATTCGTGGTTTCCGCGTCGAGCTGGGCGAGGTCGAATCGGGTCTGCTGGCCTGCCCGGGAGTGGCTCGCGCGGTGGCGGCCGTGCACCGTGGCTCCGCCACCGGCGACCGGTTGATCGGGTACGCGGTGCCCGAGCCCGGCGCCGACCTGGATCCGGCCGCGGTTCTCGCGTTCGCCGGGCAGCGATTGGCCCCGCCAATGGTGCCTGCGACCGTGATGGTGCTCGACGCGCTGCCGACGACGGAGACGGGCAAGCTCGACCGCAAGGCGTTGCCCGAGCCGGACTTCAGCACGGGCCGAGCCGAATTCCGGGCGCCGGTCACCGATACGGAGACGACGCTGGCGGGTCTGTTCGCCGAGATCTTGGGTGTCGACCCGATCGGGCTCGACGATTCGTTCTTCGCCCTGGGTGGCGACAGCATCATGTCGATCCAGTTGGTGACGCGCGCCCGGACGGCGGGGCTGGTGCTCTCCGTCCGTGACGTGTTCGAGGGCAAGACGGTCGCCGGGCTGGCCCGGATCGCCGTCCGCGACAGCGCCGTGGCGGCCGCCCTGCCGGCCGAACTGCCCGGCGGCGGTGTGGGGCCGATGCCGTTGACGCCCATCATGCGCTGGATGTTCGAACGCGGTGCCTTCGACCGCTTCTGCCAGTGGGTGATGCTCACGCTGCCGGCCGGTATCGACCGGACCGCGATCGCGGCGACCGTGCAAGTGGTGATCGATCACCACGACATGCTGCGGGCCCGGCTGCGGCCCGAACCGGTACACCCCTCGGGCTGGGCGTTGCAGGTGCAGCCGGCCGGGGCATCCGCCGCGGGACTCATCCGGCATGTGTCGGTGGACGCGGCCCCGGACAGCAGGGCGTTCGCCGCAATTGCCGACGCGGAGGTATGTTCGGCCGCCGAGCGCCTCGACCCCGCCGCGGGAGTCGTGTTGCAGTTGGTTTGGCTGGACTGCGCCGACCGGGCGGGTCGGCTGCTGGTCGTCGCACACCACCTGGTGGTAGACGGAGTGTCGTGGCGGATCCTCGTTCCCGACCTTGCCATCGCCGGGGCCCAGGTGAGTGCCGGGCAACGGCCACAGCTCGCGCCGGTCGGTACGTCGATGCGACGCTGGGCGCACGGTCTGCACGACGCTGCCGCGAACCTCGATGAACTCGACTGGTGGCGTTCCACGCTCGCCGCGGCCGACCCGCCGATCGGGACGCGCCCGCTCGACCCGGACGTGGACGTGCAGGCCGACGTCGCCACTGTCCGGGTGACGCTGCCTGCCGCGACGACTCGCGCGGTACTCACCACCCTGCCGCAGGCGTTTCGCGGCAACGCGGACGACGCTCTCATCGCCGGACTGGCACTGGCGCTGACCCGGTGGCGGCGCCGGCACGGCGATGACATCACCGAGACGCTGCTCACCCTCGAAAGCCACGGCCGCCACGACACAGTCCTGCCCGGCGCCGACCTCACTCGCACTGTCGGCTGGTTCACCACCACCTACCCGGTACGGCTCGACCTGTCCGATATCGATATCGATGACGCGTTCGCGGCCGGGGCTGCCGCGGGGGCGGTGGTCAAATCGGTCAAGGAACAGCTCCGGCGGGTCCCCGGCCACGGCATCGGCTATGGGCTGCTGCGCTACCTCAACACCGACACGGCCCAGATCCTCGGTGCGCTGCCCAGCCCCCAGGTGAGTTTCAATTATCTCGGCCGGTTCGACACAATTCCCACCGCGTTGCGCGACAGCGGGTGGTTGCCCGCCGGCGGCGAGGCCGACGGCGGCGGCGTCCAGCACCCCGACGCCTCCGCGGCAGCCGTGCTCGGCGTCAACGCGGTCACCGCGGACACACCGGACGGACCTGCCCTGACCGCGGCCTGGGACTATCCCGCCGGACTGATCACCTCCGCCGAGGTCACCGACCTCGCGGAACTGTGGCGCGACGCGGTGACCGCCCTCGCCACCCACGCGGCCCGGCCCGGCGCCGGCGGGCTGACGCCTTCCGATGTCGGCCTCATCGACCTCGACCAGGCCGCGATCGACCGGCTCGAGGCCCGGTTCCCGGCACTGGACGATATCTGGCCGCTCACGCCGCTGCAGGCGGGGCTGCTGTTCCACGCCCAGCTCGCCGACGGTGCCCGGGACGACTACATCGTGCAACTGTGGATGGAACTCGGTGGGCGCGTCGACGCGGACCGGTTACGCCGCGCCGTGCAGACTCTCCTCGGCCGCCACCCGAACCTGCGGACCGCGTTCGTGAGCGACGGCACCGGCGAGCCGGTCCAGGTGGTGCACCGCCGTGTCGACGTGCCGTTCACCCAGATCGACCTCGCCGAATGCCCCGACACCGCAGCCGCGCTCGATGAGCTCATGGAGACCGACCGGCACTTCGACACGACCGTGGCGCCACTGCTGCGACTGACCCTGATCAGCACCTCCGCCCAGCGGCACAGGCTGCTGCTGAGCATGCATCACATCCTGATCGACGGCTGGTCCACGCCACCGCTGATCCGGGAACTGCTGATCCTCTACGCCGGCGACAGCGACCCCGGTGCACTGGCCCCGGTGCAGCCCTATCGCGACTACCTGACGTGGCTGAAAAACCAGGACCAGGACGCGGCGGAAACCGCCTGGGCGCGGACACTCGAGGGCGTCGCCGAGCCCACTCTGCTGGCGCGCGCGGGGCGCGGCCGACGCCATACCGCCGCCGCGCGCGAAGTGCAGGTGCGGCTGAGTCGACACCGCACCGGGGCCCTGGTCACCATGGCCCACCAGCAGGAGACCACCCTCAACACCGTCGTCCAAGCGGCGTGGGCGATCGTGCTGGCGAGCGCGACCGCGCGCGACGACGTCGTCTTCGGCACCACCGTCTCCGGGCGCCCCCCACAGCTGCCCGGCATCGAATCGATGATCGGACTGTTCGTCAACACCGTGCCGGTCCGGGTCCGGCTCGACTTCGGCGAAAGTCTCGCCCAGCTACTGCGGCGAATCCAGACCGAACAAGCTGCGCTGCTCGACCACGACCACCTCGGACTCGCCCGGATCCAACAGGTGGCCGGGCCCGGCGCGATGTTCGACACGATGACCGTCTTCGAGTCCTACCCGGTCGACGCGTCCGGGCTGTCCGAAGACGTCGACATTGCCGGGATGCATGTCCTCGACGTGCACGGACGAGATGCCGCGCACTATCCGCTCGGCGTGATCGTCCATCTCGGTACCAGGCTGGAGCTGACCTTCAAATACCTGCCCGAACTGTTCACACAGCACCAGATCGACGCCCTCGCCCGCCGAGTGCTGCGGGTGCTCACCGCCATGACCGACGACATCGATCTCTCGCTGCGGCGAGTGCAGCTGCTGTCGCGGCAGGAGCTGGCCACACTGGTACCCGTTCGCGGTGCGCCCAGCGCGGCTGCGTTGGTGTTGCCGCAGGTGTTGACGGCCGCAGCGCGGTCCGGCACGGATGCGGTGGTCTGTGCCGGTGAAAGGTTGTCCTACCGCGAACTCGACGAAACCTCGAACCGGTGGGCGCGGGTACTGATCGACGCCGGAGCCGGACCGGAATCGTTGGTGGCCGTGGCGCTACCGCGCTCCATCGACGCCGTGATCGCCGTATGGGCAGTCGCCAAGACCGGCGGCGCGTTCGTTCAGATCGACCCCGCCCAGCCCGAAGACCGGATCAGCAGCATTCTCGCCGACGCGGGCGCCATCGCCGGGCTGACAGCGGAGACCTATCGCGACCGGCTGCCGGACGCCACCATGTGGCTCAGCCTCGACGGCCCCGAATTCGCCACGAAGGCAGCAGTGGCAAGCGACACCCCGATCGCTGACCGCGACCGCACCGCCACGCTAAGGCCGGAGCATCCCGCCTACCTGATCTACACCTCAGGCTCCACCGGGACCCCCAAAGGGGTCGTGGTCACCCATACCGGGATTGCGAATCTGGCCGCCGAAGCGAGGGAACAGTTGGGCCTCACCCCGTCTTCTCGAATGCTTGCGGCGGCCTCTCCGAGCTTCGACGTATCGATCCTCGAATGGCTCAGCGCCGCCGCCGCCGGATCCACACTGGTGCTCGCTCCAGCGCGGGTGGTCGCCGGTGCCGAACTGGCCGAGCAGATCAATGCCGCACAGGTCACCCATGCGGCCTTCACCCCCACCGTGCTCGCATCGCTGCACCCCGACGAACTCGATTCCCTGCACACCCTGATCCTCGGCGGCGAGACATGCCCATCGGATCTGGTAAACCGGTGGGCGCCGGGCCGCACGCTGATCACCGCTTATGGGGCTACCGAGACCACCATCCAGAGCTGCCGCGAGGCCCTGACCACAATCACCGACAGTCCGCCGCCGATCGGTGGCCCGGCCCGCGGGTTCTCCGCCGTCGTGCTGGACCCCGGACTGCGCCCGGTCCCGCCCGGAGTAGCCGGCGAACTGTATCTGGCCGGACCTGGCGTCGCCCGCGGCTACCACGGGCAACCCACACTCACGGCAGCCCGATTCATCCCCGACCCGTACGGGCCCGCCGGGACCCGCATGTATCGCACCGGCGATCTGGTCACCTGGACCAGCGACCGGAGTCTGCAATATATAGGCCGCAACGACCTGCAGATGAAAGTCAACGGTCATCGCATCGAACCAGGCGATATCGAAACCGCGTTGTGCGGCCACCCGGACGTATCCCGTGCCGCCGTCGCGGTCCACACCCGGCCCAACGGCACCGATCAGCTCACGGGCTATGTGGTGCCCACCCCACACACCACACCCGATGCCGCAATGCTGACCACACACCTTGCTACCCGATTGCCTACCCACATGATCCCCACCACCATCGTCACGCTCGATCGGATACCTCTCACGAGCACCGGCAAACTCGATCACAAAGCCCTGCCCGCACCGGATTTGCGTCGGCAGTCTCGCTTCCGACCGCCGTCCAACCCGCTCGAGACCGCCGTCTGCGACGCCTTCACCCAAACCCTCGACATCGAACGAATCGGCGTCGACGATGGCTTCTTCACCCTCGGCGGCAACTCGCTGGCCGCCACCCAACTGGTGGCGCGGCTCGCGGAGTCCACCGGTGTCACCGTGCCGCTGCAGTGGCTGTTCACCGATCCGACACCGCAATCGCTGGCCCGCCGCATCGAGAGCCGCCGCGACGGCCGCGCAGAAGAGGAGTTCGGCGCGCAGGATCTCGCCGAGGCGCTCGCCGTCATGCTGCCTCTTCGGGCCGCTGGAACCGACCCGCCACTGTTCTGTATCCACCCAGCGGTCGGATCGGCGTGGGGTTTCAGCGGCCTGGTACGGTACCTCGATCCCGACCGGCCCGTCCGAGGGCTGCAATCCCCGGGGCTGACCGATCCCACGGTGCGGTTCGAGACGCTCGACCATCTCGCCGCCCGCTATGTGCAGGAGATCCGGTCCGTCCAACCACACGGCCCCTACCACCTGCTCGGCTACTCGCTCGGCGGCACTATCGCCCACGCGATTGCCGTCCGGCTCCGTCGCGACGGCGAGTCCGTGGCCACCCTGGCCATGATGGACACCCGTGTCGTGACGGCCGACAGCTTCCGTACGCACACCCCCTCGGTGGCGAGGATGCTCGCCGACTTCGGTGGTTTCGCCGTTGCGGACGGGCCCGCCGAGCTGACCGTCGAAGCCGCGGCCGAGTTGCTGCACCGGCAAGGCGGGGTGTTCACCAGTGTGACCCCTGAGCATCTCGTCAGGTTGCAACGCGACTACACCCGGCTCGTCGACCTCACCCGGAACCACCGGCCGCCTCTGTTCGATGGCGATCTGATCTACTTCAGGGCCGTCGACAGCCCCGGCGACAACGGCGCTTCTCCGGCTCGCGCCTGGAGCACCTACGTCACCGGGCGAATTACCGAGCACCGGATTCCCGTCCAGCACGAACGGATGACCGCGCCGGAGTCGCTGCGCGCCATCGGTTTCGTCCTCGACGAGCACTTCCGGTCAACCCAGATCGCCCCCACCCCCACGGAGCCACCCATCCCAGCAGCGAAAAGCCGATGATGAACACCGACCGAATCGCCGGAACACGTACCGGTGTAGCCCCAGCCAACCTGTTCGCCCCCGACGTGGCAACCGGTGCCGACCTGCACCCTCGTGCGGCCGAACTGCGCCGGTGGGCGCTCGAATACCTGTGCCAGCCCCACCCCGACCTCGGCCGGCCCGGTCCCGTCTGCCCCTACACCAGCCGCGCTATCGCACAGCGATGCCTGTGGGCCAGCTTCATCCCGGGTCGGGACATCCACCGCGAGCGCATCACCGCGATCGTCGACGACTTGTACGATCTTTTTCCCGCCCTGCCACCACGGGACGAACCCGATTCCAAACTCAAAGCCGTCCTTGCGGTCTTCCCCGACCTCACCGAATACGCCGATATCGAGACCGTGCAACACGACCAGAAAACCCGGTTTGTCGAACGGGGGCTGATGGTCGGACAGTTCTACCCGGGTTGCACCGTCCCGGGGTTGCGCAACCCGGGCTTCCCAGCACTCGACGCGCCCCTGCCGATGCTCGCCATCCGGCACATGGCCCCCACGGATTTCCCATTTCTCAGTACCCGCCACGAATGGGTGGACTTCTACCTCAAACTCTTCGCCCCCGCCATTCCCAGGTTCATCGCCACCACCATGTCCGACAGACTCGTCCGGGCACCCGACGCCCCGGACGAACTCGGACTTGATGGTCGGTGACGCGGCCTTTCGACCGGCCATCGGCGCCGTGGATCGGGGCAGATGGGGGCCGTCCTCAGGCCCATAGGCACAGACCGACCCCTAGAACAGCGGTTTGACGTCGGCCGCGGCGTCGTCTCCGTAGGCGGCGGTCAAGCGCTGCAGGGCCGTTTCCTTGTTCAGCGTCCACTCCTGGGTGCCCATGGTCTCCAGCACCAACACTGCGATCAGCGAGCCGAGCTGGGCGGAGCGCTCCACACTCAGGCCGGCGGTGTGGCCGGTGAGGAAGCCCGCGCGGAACGCGTCGCCGACGCCGGTCGGCTCGACCTTCTCGAGCTCGGGCACCACGCCGATGGTGACCTCGGTACCGTCGGCGTCGACGATCCGCACCCCGTCCGGCCCCAGCGTGGTGACGCGGACACCGACCTTTTTCGAGATCTCGTCCTCGCTCAGGCCGGTCTTCTGCAACAGCAGTGCCCACTCGTACTTATTGGTGAACAGGTACGCGGCGCCGTCGATCAGCTGCACGGCCTGATCGCCATCCAGGCGGGCAAGCTGCTGGGAGGGGTCGGCGGCGAACGGGATGCCGAGTTCCCGGCACTCCGCGGTGTGGCGCAGCATCGCCTCGGGGTCGTTGGCACCGATCAAGACCAGATCGAGTTTGCGCGCCTCGGCGAGTTCGGCGATGGAGATATCGCGCGCCTCGCTCATCGCGCCCGGGTAGAACGACGCGATCTGGGCCATGTCGTCATCGGTGGTGCAGACGAACCGGGCGGTGTGCGCGCGATCGGAGACCAGCACGGCGGAGCAGTCGACCCCATGCGATTCCAACCAGGCCCGGTACTCGGCGAAGTCCGCGCCCACGGCGCCGACCAGCAGGGGCGTGCGGTTGAGCAGGCCCATGGCATAGGCGATGTTGCCGCCGACACCCCCGCGCCGGATCTGCAGATCGTCCACCAGGAAGCTCAGGGACACATGATCGAGCTGATCGGCCAGCAGTACGTCGGCGAACCGTCCTGGGAAACGCATCAGGTGGTCGGTCGCAATGGACGCGGAAACGGCGATGGACACGTGGCTGAGCCCTTCAACGGTAGGCGGCAGGCGGTCGAGACCGGACGTCGCGCCCCGGCTCGGCCGTGACGCGATTCCCGATCTCACCGTAACCGATCCGCCGCTTCGGAACTTCAGGCCGTACCGATCGCGTGGCGCAGGATCCGCGTTCAGGCCCTCCGTCGGCGCCCTCGAATCTCGCGTGTTCCCGGCGAGATGCCCGTGCTCGCGAAATCAGCTGCCCGGTTCGGGCTCGCCAGGCGCGCGCGGCGAGTCCGAGCCAGGATCCGACGTCAGTTGAAGGAGTCGCCGCAGGCGCAGGAGCCGGTGGCGTTCGGGTTGTCGATGGTGAAGCCCTGCTTCTCGATGGTGTCGACGAAGTCGATCGAGGCGCCCTGCACATACGGCGCGCTCATCCGGTCGACCGCCAGCGTGACGCCGGCGAAGTCGACGGTCAGATCGCCGTCCAACGAGCGGTCGTCGAAGAACAGCTGGTAGCGCAGGCCGGCGCAGCCGCCCGGCTGCACAGCGATCCGCAGCGCCAGGTCGTCGCGACCTTCCTGGTCCAGCAGTGCCTTCGCCTTCGCCGCGGCGGCGTCGGTCAGAGTCACACCGTGGGTGGTGGTCTCGTTCTGCACAGTCATGAACTCTCCTCGAGGAACCTGTGGTCAACCGTGAACAGCGCACGGGTCGTGTCCGGTCAACACCACTCGGCCGGCTGCTATTCCCCCATCTTGCCACTACCCGGTTCGCCGTGACACCCAACCTCGGTGACCCCGCGCAACCTCGGTGACCCCGCGCACTCCCGGCGAGTCAGACCGCATTTCTCGCCGCACCACGCATCGAATAGCCTGGTCGGTGTGAAATTGTTCCGTCGCGGCGAGTCCAGCACCACCGACGCGACCGCCGATTCGACGGTGGTCACGGATGGCGACTCGCCCGCAAGTAGCACCCGTTCGGCCGCAGCGGCCACCGCGGGCAAAGGCCGTCCTACTCCGAAACGCCGTGACGCACAAGGCAAGCGCCGCGGCCCGGTAGCACCCGCTCCGCTGACCGCGAAGGAGGCCCGCGCGCGACGCAAGGCCACGCGCGGCAGCAAAGAAGACCGCAAGGCCGCCGCGGCCGACCGGCGCGCCGCCGCCCAGGATCGGCGCGCCCGCATGCTCGCGGGCGAGGACAAATACCTGTTGCCGCGCGACCAGGGCCCGGTGCGAGCGTTCGTCCGCGACGTCGTCGACGCGCGGCGCAACTTGGTCGGCTTGTTCATGCCGATGGCGCTGGTGCTGATCCTGTCGATGTTCGCCGCGCCCGCTCTGCAGACGATCGTCACCCTCGCCATGCTGGTGATGATGGCGTTCATGGCGGTCGAGGGGGTGCTGCTCGGCCGCGTCGTGAACAACCGGGTCCGGGAGCGGTTCCCGGACACCCCCGACACCGGGTATCGGCTGGGCTGGTATGCCTTTGTGCGCGCCTCCCAGATCCGCAAGATGCGCGCACCTAAGCCGCGGGTGGGCCCGGGCGACGCTGTGTAGTTCGGCAGCGCCTGCGGTGCGTCCGCACGCGATGCGCACTCGTCACGGAAGGCTGAGAGCACGGAAGGCGGGGAGAAGAGCGCCGCCGAGTCGCTCCGTGTGCGGCAGCCGACGTGGACGCGAGTTCGGCAGTGATCAGCGGTGGTGGGGGTTTCGGACGAGCATCGCGGCGAGTTCGCAGCGGACCCGCTCGGCGTCGCGGTCTATGACGTCCACCGAGCCCGCGCGGTCCGTGCTGTGGGCGATCAACGCGGCGACGGCCACGATGAACGCCAGGGAAGCGAGAAAAGTAACCATGGCAGTAATCGTGCGATCGCCCATTTGCCGCCGAAAGTGGCCGTCCGGACACTCTTCGCAAAAATACGGCCAGTAGGCTCGCGGGCATGCTGTCAAAGGTCGCCGTGGTGCTGTCCGAGCGGCTGGCCATGTTCGAGTTCGGCGTCATCTGTGAGGTTTTCGGCCTCGACCGCACCGGCGATGGCCTGCCCGCTTTCGACTTCCTGGTGTGCGGCGCCGAGCCCGGCGTCGCGCTGCGCTCCACCAGTCCGGGCATTACCGTCACGCCGGAGTACGGGCTCGCGGAGCTGAGGAAGGCCGATCTGGTCGCTATCCCGGCCGCCGCGGTCGACAGCGGATTCGATCCGCGCGTTGTCGCAGCCGTCCGCGACGCGGCAGCGGCCGGAGCCACTGTGCTCACGGTGTGCTCGGGAGCCTTCCTGGCCGGGGCGGCCGGGCTACTCGACGGACGTACCTGCACCACGCACTGGCGTTACGTGCGGAAACTCGCCGAGAAGTACCCCGGCGCCACCGTCGACCCGGACGTGTTGTTCGTCGACGAGGGCGATCTGATCACCAGCGCGGGCACGGCGGCAGGCATCGACGCCTGCCTGCACCTGGTGCGGCGTGAACTCGGCAGCGGCGTCGCCAATGCGATCGCGCGGCGCATGGTGGTGCCGCCGCAGCGCGACGGCGGGCAGCGCCAGTTCATCGAACGCCCCGTCGCCGCGTGCACCTCCGACAGCCTCATCCCGACCCTGGAGTGGATGAACGAACACCTCGACCTGCCGCACACCGTCGAGCAACTCGCCACCCGCGCCAACATGTCCACCCGCACCTTCGCCCGCCGCTTCGCTGCCGAGACCGGAACCACGCCGGTGAAATGGCTCACCAACCAGCGCGTCCTGCTGGCCGAGCAGCTGTTGGAGGACACCGCGCTCGGCCTGGAAAGCATCGCCGCCCGCGCCGGCTTCGGCTCCGGCGCCCTGCTACGTCACCACTTCCAGCGCCTGGTCGGCATCGCCCCCAGCGAGTACCGCCGCCGGTTCGGCAGGAGCCCGGAGACCGGTGCGCAGGCATCTGCCTGATCGTCGGACGACGACCGCGAGCACAGGCGACACCGGCGCTGGACCCCTACGTCGAAACTCGCCACCGCAAGACGCCGCGTCCGAGTGGCGGCCGCCTTCCCGTCAGCGTTGCGAACTCCGATGAACCAGCACCCCTGCTGCGTAGGATCGCGGGCATGCGACTATCCACACGTAACCAACTGAATGGAACGGTCGTCTCGGTCACCCGCGGCGACGCGATGGCCGTCGTCCGCATCCGGCTGACCGGCGGCGATGAAATCACCTCCTCGATCACCCGCGACGCGGCCGACGACCTCCAACTCGCCGACGGATCGCCGGTCACGGTCCTCATCAAATCCACCGAAGTCGCCATCGGTGTCGACGGATAGCTGGTCGACTGAGAGCTGATTGATACGGTGCAGCCGTGTCGCGAAGTTCCCCGCCCGCAGTGCCGCGCCGCATCCTCGTCCTCGGTGGCGCGCGATCCGGGAAGTCGGCGTTCGCGGAAAAACTCGCGAGCGCGGCCGGGGGTGCGGTGCGTTATCTCGCCACCGCGGTGCCCGACCCGGACGACAAAGATTTCGCCGAACGCATCGCCCAGCACCGCGGCCGACGGCCGGCGAGCTGGTCGACCATCGAAAGTGCCGATCCGGCAGCGGTTCTCACCGAATCCACCGGCTCGCCGAACCCCTTGCCCAGCATCCTCATCGACGACATCGGCACCTGGCTGACCGCCCGCATCGATGCGCGTGACGCGTGGGAGGCACCGCGCGGCACGATTTCGCCGGACACCGACGCACTCATCGCGACGGTGGCGGCCTACCGGGGCAACCTCGTGATCGTGACCCCGGAGGTCGGCATGGGCGTCATCCCGGCGACCCGCTCCGGACGTCTGTTCCGAGACGAAATCGGGATTCTCAACCAACGCCTCGCGCAAGCGTGCGACGAAGCCTACTTCGTCATAGCCGGTCTCCCGCTTCGTCTGAAATAGCCCTCTCGGTGTGCGCGGCGTCCGGGTGCTTCGAGAGCGACGGTCGGGTGACGAGTCACCGGAACGGGCAATGGCAAGATTGGGCGGCGTAGTCGGCGGGAACCGCCACGACTGGAAAGGCTCGACAGTGACGGACGGATTCGGACCGGTAGCGGCCCCGGACGCACAGTTTCGTGCGGCCGCGCAGCAGCGGCAGGCGCAGCTGACCAAACCCGGTCAGGCGCTGGGCCGCTTGGAGGAGCTCGGCAACTGGGTTGCGGCCTGCCAGGGCGCGTGTCCGCCGAGGCAGTTCGAGCGGGCCCGCGTGGTGGTGTTCGCCGGAGATCACGGCGTCGCGCGACATGGCGTGTCGGCGTATCCGTGCGAGGTCACCGCGCAGATGGTGGCGAACTTCCTGGGCGGCGGAGCCGCGGTGAACGCGCTCGCGGCGGTAGCGGGAGCGACGGTGCGGGTCGCGGACATCTCCGTCGACGCCGACACCGACCCGCAGGTGTCGAAGCACAAGGTGCGCCGCTCCAGTGGAGCGATCGACCGCGAGGACGCGCTCACCGACGCGGAAATCCGGTCGGCCATCGCCGCGGGCCGCGCCATCGCCGACGAGGAGATCGACGCCGGCGCCGACCTGCTGATCGCGGGCGACATGGGCATCGGCAACACCACCCCGGCGACCGTGCTCATCGCCACCCTCACCGATACCGAGCCGGTGGCTGCTGTCGGCCGCGGCACCGGAATCGACGACGCGGGGTGGATTCGCAAGGTCGCCGCCATTCGCGACGCGATGCGCCGCGCCCGCCGGGTAGCGAAGGAGCCGGTCGAACTGCTCCGCGTCGCGGCGGGCGCCGACTTCGCGGCGATGGCCGCTTTCCTTGCCCAAGCAGCCACCCGGCGTACGCCGGTCATTCTCGACGGCGTCGTCGTGACAGCGGCGGCCATGATCGCCGAAGACCTCGCCGCGGGCGCGAGCGCCTGGTGGCTGGCGGGCCACCGCTCCACCGAACCAGCGCACGCCCTCGCGCTGCGACACCTGCGCCTGGAACCCCTGATCGACTTGGACATGCGGCTCGGCGAAGGCTCCGGCGCCCTCACCGCGCTGCCCATCCTCCGCTCGGCCGTCGCGATCCTCGCGAACATGTCCACCTTCGCCGAAGCCGGCGTCAGCACCGCCGACCCCCAACCGGCCGATCCCGAACCAGCCGGCCCCGGGCCGAACCTGCGCAAATGAATGCTGCTCGCGATGCCCGCTCGCACTCGCACCGGGACCCTGCCCCGGATCCCGGGTTCTCGGCGGTGGCACCGGTCTCCGGACGGAGTCTCCCGGACCAGGGTGCTGCCGCATCTCCCGAACGAGTTCCGGTGTGAACGGAATTCGGCTCGCCGCCTCGTGGCTCACGGTTCTGCCGGTGCGCGGCCCGGACGATGTCGCTCGGGCGGCGGGCCGCGCGATTGGGTGGGCGCCGGTGATCGGTGTCCTGCTCGGAGCGGGAGCGGCGGGGCTGCTGCGGGTGCTGACGTGGGCTGGTGCGAGCGGTTCGTTGGCCGGATTGCTGGTGGTCGGCGCGCTGGCGTTGGCCACGAGGGGCATGCATCTCGACGGTCTCGCCGACACCATGGACGGACTGGGCAGCTACGGGCCGCCCGAGCGGGCCCGGCAGATCATGAAGAGCGGCGGGGCCGGGCCGTTCGGTGTCGCGGGAATCGTGTTCGCCATCGGGGTGCAAGCGTTGTCGTTCGCGGCACTGGCGGACGCGCACCGCTGGCTCGCGGTGGGCATCGCCGTGGCGACCGGCCGTGTCGCCGTCGTACTCGCCTGCCGGGGTATCGCCGCCGCTGCGGGCACCGCGTTCGGGGTCCTGGTCGCGAATACCCAATCGGCACTCGCCGCGACGTGCTGGTCCGCGGCCGCCGTCGCGGCGGCGGCCCTGGCTGTCCCGGATCACCCGTGGCTCGGTCCCGTCGCCGTGGCCGTGGCCCTGGCCGGCTCGGCTCTCCTCGTCCGCCACTGCGCCCGACGCCTCGGCGGGCTCTCCGGTGACGTCCTCGGCGCGGCTGTCGAGACTACGGTGGCACTCACCGCGGTGGTGCTGTCTCTCGCCGGCTAGACGGAACGGCATTGTCACCCGCAGTCGCCGGACCACGGGGTTTTCCAGCCGCGCCGCGCGAAGCGTTCGGGCCGGGCAATAAGGTGTGCGGTATGTCTTCCGAGCGTCTGTACTTTCGCCAGCTGTTGTCGGGACGCGACTACGCCGTCGGCGATCCGATCGCGACGCAGATGCGCAACTTCGCGTACCTGATCGGTGATCGGGAGACGGGCGAGTGCGTAGTGGTCGATCCGGCCTACGCCGCGGGCGACCTGGTGGACATCGCCGAAGCAGACGGGCTGCGGCTGAGCGGGGTGCTGGCGACCCACCACCATCCCGACCACGTGGGCGGGTCGATGCTCGGCTTCACCCTGCGCGGCGTGCCCGAAATGCTCGAGAAGACAAGCGTTCCAGTGCATGTCAACGCCGAAGAGCTGCCGTGGGTGGCCAACGTCACGGGGATCGCCGAGAGTGAACTGACCGGTCACGAGCACGGTGACAAGATCACCGTCGGTGCTTTCGAGATCGAATTACTGCACACCCCCGGACACACACCGGGCAGCCAATGTTTTCTGTTCGACAACCGGCTGATCGCCGGCGACACCCTGTTCGTCGACGGCTGCGGCCGCACCGATTTCCCCGGCGGAGATTCGGACGAAATGTTCCGCAGCCTGCGCTACCTCGCCGGACTCACCGGAGACCCGGTGGTCTACCCCGGCCACTGGTATTCGGAGGAACCCAGCGCGGTGCTGTCCACTGTCCTGGACAAAAACTACGTCATGCGTCCGCAGACCCTGGAGCAGTGGCACATGCTCATGCCGGGCTGAGTTTCACATCCGGCGCTGAGTTTCACATCCGGCGCATCCACCCGTGGATATCGGCGAAAGTGCCGCGCTGGATGCCGGTGAGCGTGTCACGCAGCGCCATGGTGACCTCGCCGGGCTCGCCACCGCCGATGGTGAACTCACCGTTCCCGGAACGGACCCAGCCGACCGGGGTGATCACGGCGGCGGTACCGCAGGCGAAAACCTCGGTGATCGCACCGGATTCGGCGCCCTTGCGCCACTCCTCCACCGAGATCTTGCGCTCCTCGACGGGGTAGCCGGAGTCGGCGGCGAGGGTCAGCAGCGAATCGCGGGTGATGCCGGGCAGCAGCGAGCCGGACAGCTCCGGGGTGACCAAGCGTGCCTCGGAGCCGGATCCGAACACGAAGAAGAGGTTGTTGGTGCCCATCTCCTCGACATAGCGGCGCTCGCACGCGTCCAGCCACACCACCTGATCGCATCCCTTGGCCGAGGCTTCGGCCTGCGCCAGCAGCGAGGCCGCGTAGTTGCCCGCGACCTTGGCCTCACCCGTGCCGCCCGGCGCGGCACGCACGTATTCGGTGGACAGCCACACGCGCACCGGCTTCACGCCGCGCGGGAAGTAGGCGCCCGCCGGGGAACCCAGGAGCAGGTACTTGTACGCGGCAGCCGGCTTCACACCCAACCCCGCCTCCGTGGCGAACATGAACGGCCGCAGGTACAGCGAGTCCTCGCCGCCGGCCGCGGGCACCCAGTCCCGGTCCGCCTCGAGAAGTTGCCGCACCGACTCGATGAACAGCTCGTCCGGCAACTCGGCCATCGCCATGCGCCGAGCCGACTTGCGCAAACGCGCCGCGTTGGCGTCGATGCGGAAACAGGAGACGCTGCCGTCGCTCTGCCGGTAGGCCTTGAGTCCCTCGAAGATAGCCTGGCCGTAATGGAACACCATCGTCGCGGGATCGAGTGACAGCGGCCCATACGGCTCGACCCGCGCGTTCGTCCACGCGCCATCGCGGTAATCGATCGAGACCATGTGGTCGGTGAAGTACCGCCCGAACCCGGGCGCCGCCAGTACCTCTGCTCGCCGCTGCGCCGGAACGGGCGCGGGATGCGGAATACGGGTGAACTGTGCGGCAACGGTCATGCGGACGATCCTATCCGCACCGGTACCGGCCATCCGCCCGTGGTCCACGCCCTACCGGGTGCGTGTTCGGTCGCGTCTACACCCGATCGCCGACCCGATGTGCACAGGTCGGCTTCGGCGCGGCAGGGTTTCCGCCGAACTCTCGACCGAGGCGCACGGTCCGCTTCGTCTGTGGGACACGACCGGCCATCCCCACAGTCCACCGTGCCTGTCCCCCGGGTTCGCGCCCGCGCGCCCCATGCCGACCGGGCGATGCTCGGCGCAGCAGGGTTCCAGCTGAGTCCGCTGCCGCGCTACCGAGCCCACGGCATCCGCCAGCAGGAATTGCCCCGCCGGGGGCGCGTGCCCGGGCTACTTGGTCTTGGTGTCCACGAAAGGCGGGCGGACGACTTCGCAGCGGAGGCGTCGGCCCCGGACGTCGACCTCGACCTCTGCGCCCGGATCGATGCCGGCCGAAGTGTCCAGCAGGGCCAAGGCGATGCCGAGCGCGAGAGTCGGCGAGAAGGTCCCCGAGGTCGTTTCGCCGACCGGCTCGCCCGCGCGCAGCACCGTTTGTCCTTGCCGGAGCACGCCGCGGTCGAGTGCCTTCAAGCCCAGCAGGATTCGGCGTGGACCAGTCGATTTCTCCTGCTCCAGCGCTGCTTTGCCGCAGAACTGCGGCTTCTGCCAGCCGACCGCCCAGCCGCAGCCTGCCTGCACCGGCGAGATCTCCAGCGAGAGTTCGTGCCCGTGCAGCGGATAGCCCATCTCGGTGCGCAGCGTGTCGCGGGCGCCGAGCCCGGCGACCTGGCCTTCGGCAGCGCGCACCTGATCGACCAGGGCGCGGAACAGCGGTTCGGCGTCGGCCCAGCGCGGGAGCAACTCGTAGCCGTGTTCGCCGGTGTAGCCGGTGCGACACACCCGAACGGTGTGGCCGCGCCATTCGGCGTCGGCGTAGGCCATGTAGTCGAGGTCGGTGGGCAGGTCCAGCGCGGCCAGCACCTGCGTGGAGCGTGGCCCCTGCACCGCGAACACGGCGTAGTCGCGGTGCTCGTCGGTCACAGTGACGCCGTCGGGTGCCGCCTTCTGCAGTTCCGCGACGACCGCCGCGGTGTTGGCGGCGTTCGGCACCAGGAAGATCTCGTCGTCGCTCACGTAGTAGGCGATCAGGTCGTCGATTACACCCCCGTCCGGCGCGCAGTACAGCGTGTACTGCGCCTTGCCGGGCCGGATCCGGCCGAGATCATTCGTGAGGACGGAGTTCACGAACGCCGCCGCGCCGGGGCCGCGCACGGTCGCCTTGCCCAGATGGCTGACGTCGAACAGCCCGACCGTCGTGCGGACCGCCTTGTGCTCGGTCACCGTCCCCGCGTAGGCCACCGGCATCTCCCAGCCGCCGAACGGCGCGAAGGTGGCACCCAACTCGACGTGCACGGCGTGAATGGGGCCGTGCAGCAGGCTCGTCTCGGTCACCAGCCGAGCTTATCCGCCGCGCGAGGCGGCATCGCGCCGGTGCCCGCCGGGCTCCGCTGCGGACGAAACCACATCGGGATGAGGGTCGGACCGTTCTCCGGAAGCGTGTGCGTGGTTGCGGTCCGGGCGAACCCGGACCGGGCGTACAGGCGCGCGGATCGTTCCGTGCTCGCTTCCAGAAATGCCGGGACAGACGCTGCGGACGCCGCCGTCAACCGGTCGGTGAGGATCGCTGCCCCTGCCCCTTTGCCACGATGTTCCGGCACCGTGACGATTACTTGCAGATAGTGGTGCGGGAATTCGCGCGGGTGCTCCCGGGCGAGCAGATCGGTCACGATCGCCACACGCTCGAGCACTCGCACGCCGGGCGTCTGCTCGGCCATCGCCTTCGCCTCGGCGGACTCCTCGGCGAACCGCTGAATCGAGGTGACGTGTTGCCAGATCGAGACCGACCAGACTTCGCTGTCCGGCCCCGCTACCCAGATCTCGTCGTCCCGCAACGCGCGGTCGACCAGCTGCGGCACGAACGCCGTGCGGGCGCTCGCGTCGGGTTGCCCTTCCAGCACCCAGGCCGTCACCACCTCGTCCCCGCTCGCCGCGACGAACGCGTCGATGAGCGCGTCGCGATCCCCGGCATCCGCCCGTCGAGCGGTGATCTCCATGGCTGATCCCTTTCGCTGTGAACATCGTATGCTGTCGCAAATCTAGGCAGGTCAGAGCGCTTCGTCATGGACTTCGACGACCTGCTCATCACCGCGGTGGAACTGCTGCTCGACGGCGTCGCGGTGCGCCATCCGGATCAGACCGAATAGCCTGTGCCAATGACCGCTGTTGCAGACCGCTCGCTCGGACCGGAACTGGCACGCACCGAGACCATCGGCGCGGATACCGATGTACTCGTCATCGGGTTGACTTCCTCGGAGAACGGCCCCGCCATCGTGCCCGAGGACCTGTTCGGCGACGTGCTCACCGCCGAGGTGCGCACGGAACTGCTCGACCAGCTCGGCGTGGTGGGCGCGAAGGGCAAGGCCGAGGAGCTGACCCGTGTTCCGGCCCCCGTCGGGCTGGACGGTGTGTCCAGCGTGCTCGCCGTCGGCCTCGGCGCCGCCGACAAACTCGACGCCGAGCAGATCCGCCGCTCGGCAGGCGTGGCGGCGCGCGCGCTGTCGGGCACCGAACTGGTCGTGACCACCCTGTCGGGCCTCGATCTCGGCGCCGCCGCGGAAGGCTTCTACCTGGGCGCCTACTCGTTCACGCCATTCCGGACGGGCAAGTCCGCGCCCAAGCCGGACGAGCGGCCCGTGGCCCGCGTCGAGTTCCTGGTACCCGAGCCCGGATTCGGCGAGGAGACGCTGTTCCACGCGCAGGTCACCGCCGAAGCCGTCGCCACCGCGAGGGATTTCGTGAACACCCCGCCCAGCCACCTGTTCCCCGCCGAGTTCGCCTCCCGCGCACAAGAGCTCGCCGAGGCCGCCGGGCTCACCGTCGAGGTACTCGATGAGAAGGCGCTGGAGGCAGGCGGTTACGGCGGCGTACTCGGAGTCGGCAAGGGTTCTTCGCGCCCGCCGCGCCTGATCCGGATCACCTATGCGGGCGGGCCGAAGAAGGTCGCGCTGGTCGGCAAGGGCATCACCTTCGACACCGGCGGCATCTCCATCAAGCCCGCGCAGAACATGGAGAACATGACCTCCGACATGGCGGGCGCCGCGGCCGTGATCGCCACGACACTGCTCGCCGCCCGGCTGAGCCTGCCGATCACCATCGTCGCCACCGTGCCGATGGCCGAGAACATGCCGTCGGCCACCGCGCAGCGCCCCGGCGATGTGCTCACCCAGTACGGCGGCACCACCGTCGAGGTGCTCAACACCGACGCCGAAGGCCGCCTGATCCTGGCCGACGCCATCGTGCGCGCGAGCGAGGACGAGCCCGAATACCTCATCGACGTGGCCACGCTGACCGGCGCGCAGATGGTCGCGCTCGGCACCCGCACGCCCGGCGTGATGGGCACCGACGAGTTCCGTGACCGCGTCGCCCGAATCTCCCGCGAGGTCGGCGAGAACGGCTGGGCCATGCCGCTTCCCGGTGAGCTGCGCGCCGATCTGAACTCCAAGGTCGCCGACCTGGCCAATGTGGCGCCGCACCGTTGGGGCGGCATGCTCTCCGCCTCGCTGTTCCTGAAGGAGTTCGTCCCCGACAACGTGCAGTGGGCCCATCTCGACGTCGCCGGTCCGGCCTACAACACCGGCGGCCCGTTCGGCTATATCGGCAAGGGCGGCACCGGCGTCCCGGTCCGCACGCTGATCGCGGTGCTGGAGTCCATCGCCGCCGAGTGAGGTTGCGACGCGTCGTCCGGGGCGACCCGTACGACGCACCTCGCACCGGACTCGCTCCACCCGGCACCGTGATCGTCAGTGGAGCCGAGAAGACTTGTGCACCAGCTCGTCCCACCGCGGAAACCGGACCGAAAACCACTCAGAGGTCGCGGAGATCCTGTTCCAGAGCGCGCCGTCGCTCCACTCGCCGGCGAGCGTCGTAGTCGCGCATCCGCTGCGGGTATCCGGTCTTGCGCACGTCGTAGACCGGAATATGCAAATCCCCGGCAAGCCGTCGCGCCCAGCGCTCGCCGACGATCCGGCGCGTCCATTCACCGTCCGCGGCGACAAGGACCACTGTGACATCGGTCACCGCGGTCTTCGGTTCGACGTAACCTTCGACGCCCGTATGCGCGCGCACCCAGTCGGCCAGGTAGCGAGCGTCCTGCCCGCGCGCCGAACCCCCACGTCGACCGCCTCCACCTCGGGTCGCGCCGCCTCGGAAATGATCCAGCAAACCCAACGACGCCGACCTCCTTTCCCGCACCGGAGAATGCTCACCGCCGGTATTCCCATACTGCCAGCTCTGTGCAGTTCGCCGCCCTGTGCTACGCGATTTGCGAGCGAGTGCAAGGATGGACCGCGGTACAAGAACCAGATGGATCTCCGGTGCCACCACAATGATCGATGGCTTCCGGACTCCCGGCGCGACCCGCGGCGAGAGTTCGCGCAGCGAGATCAACTGTTGTAGAACCCCGTCGAGCAGTCAGAGGAGTCAACGGACATGGCCTTCTCCGTCCAGATGCCCGCTCTTGGTGAGAGCGTCACCGAGGGAACGGTGACCAGGTGGCTGAAGCAGGAAGGAGACACGGTCGAGGTCGACGAGCCGCTGCTCGAGGTCTCCACCGACAAGGTCGACACCGAAATCCCGTCCCCCGCGGCCGGTGTGCTGTCGAAGATCGTCGCCAAGGAAGACGATGTGGTCGAGGTCGGCGGCGAACTCGGTGTCATCGGCGAGCCCGGTGAGGCGGCGGCGCCCGCCCCCGCCCCGGAGGCCGCGGCCCCCGCTGCCGCTGAGCCGGCGCCCGCCCCCGCGCAGGAGGCGACGGCCCCCGCACCTCAGGCTGCTGCGCCCGCCGCGTCGGCCGCACCCGCAGCGGGCACTCCGGTCAAGATGCCCGAGCTAGGCGAGTCGGTCACCGAGGGCACCGTCACCCGCTGGCTGAAGTCGGTCGGTGACGAGGTCGCCGTGGACGAGCCGCTGCTCGAGGTCTCCACCGACAAGGTCGACACCGAGATCCCGTCGCCGGTCGCGGGTACCCTGCTGGAGATCACCGCGCAGGAAGACGACGTCGTGTCGGTCGGCGGACAGCTCGGCGTGATCGGCAGCGGGGCTCCCGCGGCTGCTGCGCCGGCCCCCGCCCCTGCACCGGCTCCCGCCGCTGCGCCCGCCCCTACACCGGCTCCCGCCGTTGCACCCGCCGCTGCACCGGCTTCCGCTCCGGCGCCCGCCCCTGCACCGGCTCCCGCTCCGGCTGCTGCCGCTCCGGCCCCGGCTGCCGCTACTGTGGCCCCGGCCCCAGCGCCCGCTCCGGCCGCCGTTGCTCCAGCCGCTGAATCCGCCAACGGCGCAACCCCATACGTCACTCCCCTGGTCCGGAAGCTGGCCGACGAGCACAAGGTCGACCTCACGACCATCACCGGTTCCGGTGTCGGTGGCCGCATTCGCAAGCAGGACGTACTCGCCGCCGCCGAGGCTGCGAAGGCCCCGGCTGCGGCTGCTGCTCCCGCCGCGACCGCTGCGAAGGCTCCTTCCACCCCGGCGGTGGCGCGCCCGCAGCTGGCCCACCTGCGCGGTACCGTGCAGAAGGCCAACCGGATCCGCCAGATCACGGCGACCAAGACCCGTGAATCGCTGCAGACCACCGCGCAGCTGACCCAGGTGCACGAGGCCGACGTCACCAAGATCGCCGCGCTGCGCAAGCAGGCCAAGACGACGTTCAAGGAGCGGGAAGGCGTCAACCTGACGTTCCTGCCGTTCTTCGCGAAGGCGGTTGTCGAGGCGCTCGGCGTGCACCCGAATGTCAACGCCAGCTACGACGAGTCCACCAAAGAGATCACCTACCACGCCTCGGTGCATCTCGGTATCGCCGTCGACACCGATCAGGGGCTGCTGTCCCCGGTGATCCACAACGCGAGTGACCTGTCCCTGAGCGGGCTGGCGCGCGCCATCGCCGACATCGCCGATCGCGCCCGCAACGGCGGCCTCAAGCCGGACGAGCTGGCCGGCGGCACCTTCACCATCACCAACATCGGCAGCCAGGGCGCGCTGTTCGACACCCCGATCCTGGTTCCGCCGCAGGCGGGGATGCTGGGCACGGGCGCGGTCGTCAAGCGCCCGGTCGTGGTGATCGACGAGACCGGCAACGAATCCATCGGCGTCCGCTCGATGTGCTACCTGCCGCTCACCTACGACCACCGCCTGATCGACGGCGCCGACGCGGGTCGCTTCCTGACCACGATCCGGCACCGGCTCGAGGAAGCGGCGTTCGAGGCCGATCTCGGCTTGTGAGGAAGGTCCCGCGGCGCGGATGAAGCTCATGATCGCCGGCCCGTTCGGATTGAACGGGTCGGCGCTCGCCGCCGCTGCGCGCCGTGCCGGGCACAATGTCGCCCGACTGGTGCGCAGAAGGGTGGCGGGCTCATTCGGAGACGACCGATGACCGACCGGCTCGACGCCAGATCCGCCACTGTCGTCCGTGACGCGAACTCCGACGACCTGACCGCGATCCTCCGCATCCACAACGCGAATATCGCCGCCTCCACCGCGATCTGGGACACCGAGCAGGTCGGGCTGGACGATCGCGTCACCTGGTTCCGCGATCGCACCGGCGCCGGCCTTCCGGTCCTGGTCGCCGACATCGACGGCGAGGTGGCCGGATATGCGAGCTACGGTCCGTGGCGCACCAAATCGGGCTATCGCTTCACCGTGGAGAATTCGGTCTATGTCGACGAACGCTTCCAGCGTCGCGGCATCGCCACCGCTCTGCTCACCGAACTCATCGAACGCGCACGCCGCGCGGGCACGGTGCACGCCATGGTCGCCGCCATCGAATCCGGCAACACCGGGTCGATCCAGCTCCACGAACGCTTCGGGTTCCGCACGGTCGGCGTGCTGCCCGAGGTCGGCCACAAATTCGGGCGCTGGATGGATCTGACCCTGATGCAGCTGACGCTGCCGGTCACGGTCGACTGAGACAGCGGTCACTACCTCGTCGGTTCCCACCGGGCGTCGGATACCGCCAGGAGCTGCCTCCGGCGCGTTCTACCCCCACTTCTCGGGTACTCCGCCATCAACACTGCATTGCGATACTTGCGGTTCGCGCGCTGCCCATCCGCGGCGCTATTCGCACCGCACCCGCGTTGGCTGCCACAGGCACAAACTCCGACCGTCTGCGAGTCAGGACTGCTGCGAAGAGGGTCGGCTGCGCCGATCGCCGCTGTACCCGCCCGCGTCGTTCCTGCGACTCGGCCACAACCCCATTCGGAGACCGGGCGGCGGTGACCGTTAGCACGCCGATCGCGCGCCCCGGGCCGAGCATCCGTCCAGCTCCTGCTCGGCAAACCTGGTCGATCTGTGGTGGTTCCCACGACAGGACGGTGGAATCGGACATCCCGGTGGGCGTACCGTCTTGGCTGTGAACCACCCGCGCACGACCCTGTCCGCCCGATTCGATCCGACCCCGATCGTGGTCGAGGATCTCGGACTGATCGATTACCACGACGCCTGGGACCTGCAGCGCAGCATCGCCGACCAGCGTGCCGAGGGCAACGGATCCGATCACCTGCTGCTGCTCGAGCACCCTTCGGTCTATACCGCGGGCCGCCGCACCGAGGCCGAGGACCTGCCGATCGACGGCAGCCCGGTCGTGCAGGTGGACCGCGGCGGCAAGATCACCTGGCACGGCCCCGGTCAACTGGTCGGCTACCCGATCGTGCGGCTGGCCGAGCCCGTCGACGTGGTCAACTACGTGCGCCGCCTCGAGCAGGCCCTGATCACCGTCTGCACCGACCTCGGCCTGGTCTGCGGCCGGGTCGAGGGCCGGTCCGGAGTCTGGCTGCCCGCGACCGAGCTGTACGCCGAACGCAAGATCGCCGCGATCGGCGTGCGCGTGCAGCGCGGTGTCGCCCTGCACGGTCTTTCGTTCAACTGCAACTCCGCCATGGACGGGTTCCAGGCCATCGTGCCGTGTGGTATCCGGGACGCGGGCGTCACCACGTTGACCCGCGAGCTCGGCCGCGAGGTGACTGTGGCGGAGATCAAACCGTTGGTGACCGACGCCATCATCCGCGCGCTCGATGGCGAGCTGCCGGTCACCGCGCACGATATCCCCCGTTCGACCCCGGCCGAGACCGCCCCGCGGGCCCGGACCGCCGACGCGTAAGGTCGATCAGGTGACCTCAGTCGACACCCCGACACCACACGGTGCGGCAGCAGCCGAACCTGCTGCGGCCCTCCCGGATTCCTCCGTGGCCATTCGAGCTACCTCCTCCGGACCGGACGCTCGTGCCGCGAACGGCCGCAAACTCCTGCGTATCGAAGCCCGCAACGCGGAGACTCCGATCGAGCGCAAACCCAGTTGGATCCGCACCCGCGCCACCATGGGACCGGAGTACTCCGAGCTCAAAGGCTTGGTGAAGCGTGAGGGTCTGCACACCGTCTGTGAAGAAGCGGGCTGCCCCAATATCTTCGAATGCTGGGAAGACCGCGAGGCCACCTTCCTCATCGGCGGCGAACAATGCACCCGCCGCTGCGATTTCTGCCAGATCGACACCGGCAAGCCCGCGGCTCTCGACCGCGACGAGCCGCGCCGGGTCGCCGAAAGCGTCCAGGCCATGGGCCTGCGCTACTCCACCATCACCGGCGTCGCCCGCGACGACCTGGACGACGGAGGCGCCTGGCTCTACGCCGAAACCGTCCGCGCCATCAAGCGTTCGAACCCCCACACCGGCGTCGAACTCCTGATCCCCGACTTCAACGCCGACCCCCAGCAACTCGCCGAGGTTTTCTCCTCCCGCCCGGAAGTCCTGGCGCACAACCTCGAAACGGTCCCCCGCATTTTCAAGCGCATCCGCCCGGCATTCCGCTACGAGCGCTCTCTCGCGGTCCTGACCGCCGCTCGCGAAGCCGGGTTGGTGACCAAGTCCAACCTCATCCTGGGCATGGGCGAAACCCCTGAGGAAGTCACCCAGGCCATGCGCGACCTGCACGAAGCAGGCTGCGACATCCTCACCATCACCCAATACCTGCGCCCGTCCCCGCGCCACCACCCGGTCGATCGCTGGGTGAAGCCGGAGGAGTTCGTCGAACACTCCAAGGCGGCCGAGGAAATCGGCTTCGCAGGGGTGATGGCCGGTCCCCTGGTCCGCTCCTCCTACCGAGCCGGTCGGCTGTGCGCCCAGGCGATGGCCCACCATGGTCGCGAGATCGCTCCGGAAATGGCCCACCTCGCTCAGGAGGGCACCGCTTCCCAGGAAGCCAGCTCCGTGTTGGCCCGCTTCGGCTCCTGACCGCGTACTGAGCTGCGCGCCGCGGGGCCGGGAACAATACCCGGCCCCTGCTAGTGCGTCGAATCGCTGCGCTGGTGTTCCATGATGGGAGACCGGCGTCACTGTGACGGATCACGGAATACCGGGGTCCCGCCATCGAGGTCGTCAACCGTATTGTGTGCCGAAGCCGGCGGCAGCGGAGACATTCAGCACCATCGCCGCGCAAGGCGGTGGAGCGAGCGCACTGCCAGCAGGCAGCCTCGAGCCGCTACTGGACATGCCGCAGCCAACCGAATCGTCACGCGTCTGCTGCCTGACGAACGATGGCCCGACTCCGAAGCGGTCGGCGCCCTGGTGGAACCGACAGCACAATCCCGAAAGCGAACTGATCGGCACCACCGCGAACCCGCTACCAGGGCAATACATTTCGCTGGCTCCAGCAAGCGGCTCGAAGACCACCTGCGACCGCCATGACAACGACGGCTTTGCCCGCTCACCGCTCGCAATGCCCGGCAACGGCTTTCGGCTTGTTCGGCGGAGCTCGCGGAAGCGGGGAGGTACCCGGCGACAATGCGCAGTGTCATGAGCCTGTCGTTCCACTGGTTCCTCGCCACCTACGGCGACTCCCGCGGACTGATCGCGGGCGGGCACGGCACTTTCATGTCCGGCGACCGTCCGGCCGGCCTTCGCTATCTGAACCAGGTCAGCGCCGGGCCGAGAGTTCGGCATTCCGAACGACAAGCGGCCCCTCATCGGGCGCAGCCGGTGCCCAAATGGGCGTGGCCGCGCGCTCACTGCCGCGATCACGGTAGCGAGAAAGTTGCCCGGTCAACATAATGGCCGGTTCTTGCCGCGAATTTCGCGGTCGGCTGCGCCGGGTCCACCAATCGGGCCCGCGTCCAAGGTGATGGAATCGTGATAAATATGCCCGCGTTACGAGAAAATTAGAATTGTGACGCATATCACGTTTTCCACTAAAAGCCCTGCATACAGGCCTTGAGGGGCGGTCCGCCGAGATCCTTCCGAACCCGGAAATATCATTCATTAACTTTTTGTTTTCCGTATGTTCACCAATCGTGACCAAGCTGAGATCAGGTCCGGAAGGGACCCGAGAACCGGCGACACATCCGTAGCCGGATTCTCCCCCGGGTACGACAGCGGAACCCGAGGGGCCACCGACCCCGAATAGTTCACCGCATCGCGCCACCAGGAATTCGAATCCTGGTTTTCACAACGAAATCCGAAAAAAGCACATGGCCGATACGGGCGAACTCCCCTGCGGACGCCCGCTGTCGATTCGCGCTGCCTTGTCGGGGCGGATCGCCGCACGATCAAGGAACTGATTTCGCAATGCCTGACTCACGCCTTTCTCCTTTCCACCGCCGGACGCTCCGTAACGCTGCCGTCCTCGCGGCCGCAATCGGCATCACCGCTCTCGGCGCCTCCACCGGGGTGGCGGTGGCCGATCAGACCGTTCCGTCCCGAATCGCGACGGTCGCCGGCGCCCCTAGCCTGCCTGGCCTGCCTCAACTGCCCGCACTTCCCGCGCTTCCCGCCTTCGGCGTCCTGCCCCCGCCGGCGCCCCCGGTTTACGAGAACAACCTCGACGGCTGGATTCGCCAATCCCTCGACATCATGCGCGTCCACAACATTCCGGGCAGCTACGACAGCATCCACCGCAACATCATGCGCGAATCCGGCGGCAATCCCCGGGCCATCAACAACTGGGACTCCAACGCCGCCAAAGGCACTCCCTCCAAAGGGCTGCTCCAGGTGATCGACCCGACCTTCAACGCCTATCACGTCGACGGCACCCCCTTCGACATCTGGGACCCGGTCGCCAACATCACCGCCGCCTGCAACTACGCAGCTCACCGCTACGGTTCGATCGATAACGTCAACGGGCCCTACTGAGCTCAGCCGCAACCCGACAGCGCCTCCTCGTCTCATTGACGGGGAGGCGCTGTCGTTCATGGCGTTTGGTCGACGGGCTTGGTCGGCCGGCACCTGACACAGCCGATCGCCACCGACCAACCCTCCCAACGTTTCTCGAGAGCTCGCGACGCACCGTCGAGTCGAACGCGCACTCCAGCGCACTGCGCAACCTCGACATCGGCTTGTCCGCTGCGGATCCGTGTCCCGTCCCACGCAAACCTAAGCGCACGCGGGATCCGATCATCGGCCATCACACGAACGGGTCGACTCTTGTGGC